>CAYXAK010000010.1:13702-35554 GCA_964462585.1 uncultured Halanaerobiaceae bacterium | reverse complement strand
GACGATATCATCCACCTCGAGAACCATCTCCATCATGGAGATCTGCTCCTCGTAGACATCATCGTCGATGGCATCCTTGATCTCGTCCTCCATCACATGGTAGCACGCGAGCCCTAACTGGACTCCTGCCAGTGGACCTGCAAATGTGGGATCACCGTTGGTGACCGTCTCACAGGCCAGACCGGAAGCCTCTGCTTCCGCTCCGCCCAGTATCACCAGCATATTTTCCGGCCCGTGCTCCTCGGCCAGATCCTTGATGCGCTGCTGGTTTTCCAGGTCCATGGCGCCTGCGCTGGTTCAGACGAAGCACTCGGTGGTGGTGAAGACCACATCTGCACCGGTGGTCTCCATGGCCTCCTCTATGGCAGGCCCGGGCACTCCGTCCCTGTCGCCCATTATGGCAACCTTTTTGTCCTCAAACATATTTCCACCCCCCCTTCTCTCCTTTTTAATTTGGTTATCACGATCATCATGTAATCATGATTACCAGCTTCATCTGTATAATAGCATAATCATGATTACTTGTCAACGTTTATGAGATAACTTTCACTTTCTTGAGGCTCGAATCCCCTATAATCATCGCCATCCCGGTAATTTATATTTTTTTAAGAGCTATCTCAGAGCAGAGCCAGAAGCACCACCCGGATCAGAAAATGCACCAGAACATAGCCTGTGCCCCGGCCGGGATCTAGCACATAGATGCTGGTATAATCTCCCCTCACTTCATCCCGGCTCCAGCTGAGATAGAGGCTGTAGACCATCTGACCCAGATTGAGGACAAGTGATATGATAACAACGGCCAGGGCCACCTCTCTCCAGCCGCCCAGTGAGAATATTATCCCCATGGCTACGACCAGAACCGATTCTCCATAGAGCCCTGAACAGGCATAGAGAAAACCGTTCTCCCAGAGAGGATCATAACGTGAGTAGGCTGTTAAAAATCTCTCCTCATCAGAAAAAACCCAGCTCTCACCATCAAAGATAGCCACCCGCTGGGGAAAGCTGAACATCTCGATTTTTATTTTATCTGCCGGGATGCCGATCGATCTCCCCAGCAGATATCTGCTCATCTCCTGGCTGAAGTAGAGAAGATAGAAGAGAATTATGTAGCTGATGATTCTGAGTATCCAGATCAGCAAATTGACCCCTCACTTTCCAGCTATGCAGACATCCACAGCGATAAAGTTTCAGACTCTATCCTGCAGCCTGTCAATTCTGTGATCGAGTCCTTCCCGCTTATCCTTCCAGTTGGAGATGATGGCTCTCTTCCGGCGCAGATATACCCGGGCCTTTTCACAGATATTCAGAGCCCTGCTGCAATTTTTCTGCACATGTTCATAAAATTTTGCCAGCTCAATATAGGGAAAAAGTCCTCCCCGGCCCTCATCTTTCATCTGCTGCCAGATGTTCACCGCCTTTTCGTAATTATCCTCCCTCTTATACTGCCAGGACAGTTTTCTCTCAATCTCAGTCCTGAATCTGGAGCTTTCAGTTTCAGCCAGAGCTCGCTCATAACACTCTATGCTCTGAACCCGTCTGTCGGCCTCCTCCAGCTGCCGGCCCAGATTGAAATATTCCCGGGCCGAATGGTCATAGCAGCAGTCAGGTCTGACCACCCTGTCAAGGTGTAATGAGAGAAAAACAAGTGAGATAATATCATGCCGATTATGGCGGAGTATCGGCTCCAGAAGCTGACTGTTTTTGTTCTGCAGATAGGCCCGAAAATAGCGGGGGACCTCACTGCCATCGATATCTTTCTCCCGGCTGAAGCTCAAAATCTCCCTCTCCAGATTGTTGAGGCTGCAGGAGGATAGATGCTTCCACATCCGGCGGCAGGGATGGAGGAGATCGACATGGTATTTAAGCTCCGGAAAGGAGAGCCTCTGCAGGACGAACCTGCTTTTGAGGTGAGGTATATCAAAGGTCTTGCCGTTGAAGGTTACGGGCAAAGGACGTTCCTGAAGATGATCTCTGACACTCTCCAAAAGTGAGAGCTCCTCCTCAAAATCGCGCATCAGATGCTGTTCGAGTATGAATTCTTCACCCCGGAAATAGCCCAGCCCCACCAGAAAAACACATGTGCCCGTGCCACCGGCCAGTCCGGTGGTCTCCGTATCAAGAAAGAGGAGTTTTTCCCTGTCCAGGCCTTCCTCCCTGTTCATGAGAAATGAAGAGGAATCGTAAAGTTTACCCGGCAGTTCCTCCAGCCTGCAGCGGCCGTGAAGATGGGAGGGCCCGTATTTCTTGCGCTCTATATGATGCCGACCCGGCTCCTCCTCCCGGGAATATTTATTTCTCTCTTCAGTTCCATCATCTTCTCCGTGATTCTTCTTCTCGCCGCCGGAGAGCTGATGGAGTTTATCCTTGATATCCATTGTTAATCTCCTTTATGGAACAGTTTTGCCAGGATGAGATCGGCATCCTCCTTGGCCCTGAGTCCCACCTCTCTGCCCGGCCCCACACAGGAAGGACAGCCCTGCTCACAGCCACAGGATTTTAGATGTCCGGCTGCTTTTTCCAGAAGATCATAATGGACACTGTAGAGCTTCTCGCTGAGGCCTATTCCGCCCGGATAGCTGTCATAAAAGAAGAGTGTGGGCAGGCCTGTATGGGGTGATCTTATCTGGACGGTATCTTTGATATCACCGGGGTCACAGAGCAGAAAGAGAGGGGCAATATTGACGATGAGGTTGGCCAGGCCGATCATACCGTTCTCCAGAGCCTCCCGCCCCAGCTTTTCTTTGAGGTCGGCCGGCAGTGTAAACCAGTAGCCGGTGGTATGCATCTCCTGCTCGGGCAGGTTTATATCCCCATAACCTACATTTTCATGTGTGTTGAACTTGACCTTTTTGAACATGGTGGCCTGAGCGGTGACAGATACCTCACCGTGAAGATGCTGTTTTTCCTCTTCACCGGAGCGCTCAAACTCATCCAGAACCTTAAGCTCCACCGCCATGGAGGCGTCTGTATAATAGTTGACATCTACCTCCTCAACCAGGGCTCTTCTGTCATCAAAATCAAGCTCCTGCACCTGATACTGACCGCCCCCGTGGAGATATATAGCCTTCTCATGGATGGTGGTGGGAGCGCTGTGATAATCGACCCTGCCGATAACCTGATGACTGTTATCTGTGGTGTCGATGACGGCAAAATCATCGCTGGAAGCGGAGCGCAGGCTGATATCTTCGGCCGGATATTTATCGGCCATCCAGTGCCAGCGCCCCTGACGGTAGCGCAAAACACGCTGTTCCTCCAGATATTCCAGCATCTCCTCCGTCGATTCCACACCGAATTTCTCGCCCTCTTCAAAGGGCAGCTCAAAGGCGGCGCATTTGAGATGTGAGAGCAGAATCAGGAGATTGTTGGGATTTATGCGGCCGCTCTCCGGCGGCTGCTGAAAAAAGTAATCGGGATTTTTCACCATGAACTGATCCAGAGGCCGGGATGAGGCCACAAGTATGGTGAGGGCTCTTTCCCGGCCCCGGCCGGCCCGGCCGGCCTGCTGCCAGACACTGGAGATAGCCCCGGGATAGCCGGCGATCAAACAGGCCTCAAGCTGTCCTATATCTATACCGAGCTCCAGGGCATTGGTGCTGACCACGCCCTTGATCTCGCCCTCTCTCAATCCCTTCTCTATACTGCGTCTCTCACCGGGCAGATATCCTCCCCTGTATCCGGCCACGGGCAGAGAGGAAGGCAGCTCCTCTCTCAGATAGGAGAGCAGAAGTTCGGTATTGAGCCTGCTCCGGGCAAAGACTATGGTCGAGATCTCATTTTTAAGCAGTCTGCGGGCCAGTTTTCTCGATTCTTTGACATAACTGCGCCTGACACCCAGCTCCTGGTTGACCACCGGGGGGTTGTAGAAGACAAAATCTCTGGGCCCCTGGGGAGCACCGTTCTCATCGATTATCTCCATCTCCTCACCGGTGAGACGTGCGGCCAGCTCGCCCGGATTGGCGATGGTGGCAGAGGAACAGATAAACTGAGGTGAAGAGCCGTAGAATTCGGCTATCCTCTTCAGCCTGCGCAGCACATTTGCCACATGACTGCCGAATACTCCCCGGTAGCTGTGGACCTCATCCACAACCACATAATCGAGATTTTCAAACAGCTTAACCCATTTGGTATGATGGGGCAGGATTCCGGTATGGAGCATATCCGGATTCGTTATGACTATATGGGCGGCTTTCCTGATGCTGCGGCGCACTTCAGGCCTTGTATCACCATCATATGTGAAGGTCTTGATCTCAGATGTGAGCTCACCGGCCAGATCATGCAGCTCACTCAGCTGATCCTGGGAGAGAGCTTTGGTGGGAAAAAGATATAGAGCCCGGCTGGATTCATCTTCCATGATAGTATTTAAGACCGGTATATTATAACAGAGTGTCTTGCCTGAGGCGGTGGGGGTGACGACCACCGGATTCCTGCCGGAAATCACCTCATCTATAGCCTCAGCCTGATGGGTATAGAGCTTATCGATGCCCCTGCTCCTGAGGGCGGTGACTAGCTCAGGCTCTATCTGGTCGGGAAAGGGGGCATATTCAGCTTCCTGCCCCGGCAGCTCCCGCCAGTGTGTGACATTATCGAGCTCTTTAAGTCTGCTCTTGAGCTGCTTGAGATTCACAGCATCTTCCTCCTCACTCAGATTATTATATTGCCCCAGATTATGTACCAGCCCAGCCCGAATCCCAGGTGATAGACCACAGCCGGGAGAAAACCCCGTTTTCTGTACTGCCAGGCCGCCAGCAGAGAGAGAATTAGATTCATCATAAGGGCCTGGAAGATCAGGACCGGAAAAACCTCCGCCCCGTCAGCCATCTGCAGATAATGTATGGGGTCAAAACCGTGCAGGACCGTGTATAAAATGCCGGATATCACAGCAGCCGTCCAGAAGAACTTACCCTCCAGCATCTCCTGCCGGGAAAATCCCACACCTCCCAGCTTCCTCCAGATTCCGATAAGCAGCTTGATGATCAGCGGTATCAAAAAGAGGCGATAAAGAACCTCATCTCCCACAGCGGCGAGCGGAATGAGAAAGATCGCTGCCGGCAGATCGGGCTGGGGAAAATTGCCCAGCCCGTGCCAGGTGTTAAAGCCCACCTCCACACCCACCAGCAAAACAACAGTTATCAGACCGGCCAGAAAGGGACGATAGTAATCGTCCAGGCCGGGGTATTTTGCCCGCCAGATTCCGGGCAGCCCCAGTTCCCCGGCGTATTTAAAGCCGAAAAGCCCCAGCAGTCCGTATAAAAAAAACACGATTATCATATTCAGGAGTATGCTGAGAGGAAGTCTTAAATTCACCGGTCCGGCCAAAGTCTGAGCCCGGCCCCCGGCAAGTATATAGAGGCCGCTCATCACCGAAGCCATGAGCATCAGAGAAACATAGATTTTGAAATCCTTCTGGTTCAATCCATCTGCCAATTGAGAATCACCCTTCCCCGCACAGATAAAATACATAAAAACAATAGAAATATCCCGTTAAAAGTTACTTCTAGCCCCTCCACCTGTATTCCTGCCTGAAGAAAAGGGCAAAAATACTCGTGGCTCCCCATAACAAGGGGAGCCAGAAGTGATTACAATATAATATTTGTCCTTGCATTTCCCCGGATATTACAGTCTCTCTTTTCCGGCCTGGGTTGATGCCATCTTGACGGCTAAACCGGTTAGAAGAACCAGAAAGATAAGCCACTGTGGCTGATCACTGAATGTGATCATAAGCGGCAGCAGAAAAATTAAAGCTCCCGCTGTTAAAAGCAGATAACCCAGGCGCTGCTGAAATCTGTTATCATCTTCAATATTCAGCCTGGAAATCAGGCTGACAGGAAGGAGAAGATCACCTGTCAGCAGGGCCAGAGCTGCCAGGCCCATGCCTATTCCTGCCAGAAGCAGTAGATAGATAGCTGCATCACCCCTCACATTGGACAGTTCCTGCCTGTATAATCGGCTTCATCAAAATCATGCTGTCACCTGAAAATATTAACACAAAACATCCTTATATGCAAGCTTTCCGCCAAAAATATATCACTTGACGAAATCTATAAAGGTCATCAGCTCCTCGATATCCCGGGCGGTAAAGCTTACGGCATAGGAGCTATCCCTCTCAGCCCCGGGATAATTTCCGGCCCTGATGGCATTTTCCATCTCAGCGAAGACCAGCTGGATTTCATAGGGGGGATCGAGGCTGACACCGCCCGTCCGGGAGGAGCTCTTGAGAGCTGCACGGGCCCTCTCTTCTATAAGCTCCCTGGCCCGCTCGGGTGAGAGGCTCTGCACTCCTTCGCCCAGCCCGCTTTTGACGGGCGCAGTTTCGATCTCCGGAATTAGCTCACGTGTCTGCTGGCAGGTCCTTTCATCACCTGAGATCAAAGCCACATCAACTCCAAAGCTGCTGGCAAAAAGAGAGTTTAAGATGGCCTCATTTATGGTATGACCATCTATGGTCATGGCATTGAATTTCCCTGAATAGGTATGTCTTATGACGGCATCTCTGCTGCCAGCTCCGGCATGATAGCCTATAAGAAAGACCAGATCAAAATCCTCATCTATGCCGTCCATCATCCCGCAGGGCTGTCCGCTCCAGCCCCGGATCAGTTCGGCCCTGCTGTCGAGCTCCCCGGGCAGTATATTCCGGGCTGTGCCATGGGCATCCCTGACCACAACTCTATCGGCACCGCCTTCAAAAGCACCCTCTACAGCAGCATTTGCTTCCTCAGTCATGAGTTCACAGGCTCTATCATACTCGGAGTTACCCTGCTTTATCTCCCGGACATCGACCACCGGTGCCACACCTTCCATGTCAACTGATATGTAGACCGACATCTTCTCACTCATAATTTATTATTCCCTCCATTTCTTCTATCTTTCTGAATTCCCTCTGCCAGAAAAATCCGGGCTGAAGATCCAGATCCTGCAAAATATCATAGACATCGGAAAAAGCTCTGGCCATCTCATCCTGTGAATGGGCATCAGAGCCCACAATAACTCTTCTGCCGCCCAGCCGGGCATACTCCGCCAGTGTCTCCGGCAGGGGGAAAAAATCCTCCCTGACCGGCTTGCCCTCAGCGGCGGTATTTATCTCCAGAACTATACCCTGCTCCAGCATCCGCTTGAGTATATCGCTGACTATCGCGCCGCCCCTGTATCCCCTGCTGCCGTGGTAGCGGCAGGGAAATTCCAGATGGGAGAGGACATCGAATCCCCCCTGATCAACCATGGCCAGCACCTTATCAAAATAGCGCTTAAACAGCTCTTCCCTGCCTGTTTTATCAATAATCTCCGCCCTTCCCACAAATATTCCTTCGACCCAGTGCACGGCGCCTGTTATCATATCGAAGTTCAGCTCGCTGATGCGGGAAAATTCCTCCCGATAGATATGCGGTTCCGAGAACTCCAGACCGCGCAGAACAAGGGGATTATCATCCTCAAGAGCGCGCAGTCCCTTTAAAGCCTGATCATAATGACGGTAGGAGAAAAAGCCGGCATGCTCTTCCTGTGGCTTAAAATCACAGTGTTCTGTAAGGGCCAGCCCTGCCAGCCCCATCTCCTGTGCCCTCCGGTAGAGCTCCTCCGGAGTATTCTTCCCATCATGTGAAAGTGTGGAATGGACATGCATATCGACAAAGTCCTGCATAATCACTCTGCCTCCTCACTAACTATTCAGCGTCCTGCATTCTGTCACAGTGCCTCTCTCAATATCCGCCAGGCCGAAAACCATATAAAAAGAGCCACCAGCAGCGAACCCAGGGGATCGGAAAGCCAGGAAAATGGACCCAGAAGATCGAAATTTGTTATGAGCAGACTGCTCAAAACCATGAAGTCCACAGCGGTCTTGGCCCGATAAAATCTCCATTGATTGGCCATGATCTGAGAGCCATCACGCCGGTGCAGGCTGTAGTTTTTATACCAGAAAAAGCCATTTACCACCAGACCGCCCCCGTTTATCAAAAGCCCGGGTACAAGCCAGCCCGGTGATTCCGGGGATATGAACTGATTCCAGGCCGAGCGCAGTATGATAAGACCGCTTATGATCATCACCCCGGCCATAAATACACTGGAGAAAAGCTCCAGTCTGCGGACTCCTCCGCTTTCATCTTCGCTTTCCAGCTCATGTTCTCTTATCCTGATAAATATATACCAGGCCAGAAAGAGAGCCAGAAATTCATTGCTGCGGCGCAGAAAATCCGCCAGCAGGATCGAGGTCCCGCCAAAATAATGGGCTATGGCCGTGCTTATGGGGGCAGAAAGGCTGACAAGCCAGGCCGCCCGGAGAATTCTCTCCTTCTCCCGGGCTGACTCCCCTTCTGTTCCTGAGATTATATCCCTCACATTTTTCATACCCGACCACCGTTCCCCTCAGATTGATCTTCTGCGATTTAGACAACTCGCCCGGCGGCCTCCTCGATTATCTGCCAGGCTCTTTTGACATGTCTGAATTCTGTGCTGCGCTGCCCCACAGCCAGCCTGAGCGTATAGGAGCCATCGAGTTCGGTATGTGTCAGATATACCTCACCGGAAGCATTTATCTCCTCCAGAAGCCGGCGGTTTATCTCATCGAGTTCCTCTTCGTCCCTGCTGCCGTCATTCCAGCGAAAGCAGACCAGACTGACGGGAACGGGAGCCATCAGCTCAAAGCCGGGGGCCTCTTTTACCCAGTCTCTGAAGCTTTGAGCCAGATCTATATGCTTTCTTATCATCTCCTCGATGCCCTTCTTTCCGTAATCCCTGAGAACAAACCAGAGCTTGAGGGCCCTGAACCTCCGGCCCAGCTGGATACCCCAGTTGCGATAATTATTGACCTCATCATCGTGGGCCGTTTTGAGATATTCCGGGTCCATGCTCATGGTTTTAATCAGGGCCTCAGGGTCGCGGACAAAATAGGCCGAGCAGTCAAAATTGGTTAGCATCCACTTGTGGGGATTGAAGACGAAGGAATCCACATATTCTATGCCGTTCAGCAGATCCTTCTTTTCAGCCAGAATGGCGGCCGTGCCGGCAAAAGCGGCATCGATGTGCAACCAGATATCCTTCTCCTGGCATATCTCGCCTATCTCCTCGATGGGATCTACGGCAGTAGAGGAGGTCGTCCCAACTGTCGCCACAACACAGGCCGGTTTTTTGCCGGCCTCCCTATCACGTTCTATGGCAGCCCGCAGTTCTTCCGGTATGAGAGCAAAGCTGTCATCTGTATCGACTTCAATCAGATTCTCACTGCCATAACCCGCCAGCCTGACCCCCTTTTCGATGCTGGAGTGGGTCTGATCTGAGGCATATACCTGCAGGCTGTCGGGGACACCCCTGCGATTTGATTCAAAATCGGTGGCCCGCTCCCGGGCTGTCAAAAGAGCTGTCAGTGTGGCTGTGGAAGCGGTATCCTGTATCACACCTCTGAATTCGGTGGGCAGCCCCAGCATATCCCTCAGCCATTCCATCACCCTCTCCTCCAGCTCTTCTGCCGCCGGGGAGGTGGCCCAGACCATGCCCTGGATACCCAGCCCGGCAGAGATGAGCTCACCCAAAACAGAAGCCGGGCTGTTGTTGGCGGGAAAGTAGGCAAACCAGCCGGGATGCTGCCAGTGGGTTATTCCCGGCATGATTATATCCTTAAAATCCTCCCAGATATCCTCCATATCCTCTCCCTTTTCAGGTGGGGTTTGGGGCAGTTTTGACTTGATCTCACCCGGTTTTACCTGTGATTTAACATCATACTCCTCAACCCCGGCAAAGTAATCCGCTATCCAGTCCACCATCTCATGCCCAAATTCTCTAAAGGTCTCCTCATCCATTTTCTCCTGCCTCCTCGCTCTGATTTTCGGCCGGGTCGACATGAATCAGCACCTGCTGTGCTTCATCGTAAACACTCTGCACCTCTTCTCTGACCTTCACAGCTATATCGTGACCTGCGGCCACGGAGATATGAGAGGGAACAGTGATCTTAACATCCAGATAGAGCTCAGGCCCGTGATAGAGCCCCTTGATCTCATTGATATCGACAACCCCCTCAACCTCTCCTATCACAGCCCTGATATTTTCTATCTTCTCCGGATCAGGCCCCCTGCCCAGAAGCCGGACCAGTGCCTGGCGCAGCATGTGATAGGCCACCCGCAGTATTAAAAGGGAGACCACCAGTCCTGCCAGGGGATCCAGCAGGGGAAATCCCAGGCGGGCCCCGATTATCCCCAGACCGGCCGCCAGTGAAGAAAAAGCATCACTGCGGTGATGCCAGGCATCGGCACGCAGTGCGCTGCTGTCTATCTTCTCCCCCGCCCTCCTGACATAGTGATAGAGAATCTCCTTGACAGCTATGGAGAGGGCTATGCCGACCAGGGCCAGACGACCGGGGAAGGTAAAATCCCCTCCCGCTATTCTCAATACCATATCACGGCCCAGAAAAAAGGCCGTCAGGAGCAGAATGAGGCCCAGCCCCGTAGCCGCCAGATGTTCTGCCTGACCATGGCCGTAATGATGTTCCTCATCCGGCGGCTGATTGGAGATCACCACCGCCATCAGAACACCCAGTGTGGTGACAATATCCGAAAATGAGTGAAAACCATCTGCCACCAGAGCGGCGCTGGCGGCCAGATAACCCAGTGTTATCTTGAGCAAAGCCAGAAAGATATTGGCCGTCAGTGTCACATATATGACTTTTCGTCCCTCTTCAGTGCGCTTAATCCTGTCCACGTATATCACCTGCAGTTTTATTGCCCTCTGCTCTCCGCCCGGGGAGGAAAAAGTCCCGGCGCCACAAATTATATAAACAGGCCCGGACAGTATTATATGAGATATCGCTACATAAGATCGATATAAATTATTGCAGAGAGGAGATGAATATGAAACTCTATCCCCTTAAATTCAAACCCATCCACAGACACAAAGTCTGGGGAGGCCAAAAACTATCTGAGCTCTACGAGCGCAGCCTCCCCCGGCAGGCGATAGGCGAGAGCTGGGAGATTTCCGATCGCCCTGAGGCCGATACCGAGGTCATCAACGGAGAGCTTAAAGGCATCACACTCTCTAAGCTCATCGATTCTGCCGGTGAGAAGGTGCTGGGCAGAAGTTACAGCAGCGGGGAAATGCCTGCACGCTTTCCCCTGCTCTTCAAAATACTCACACCCGAGGACAGGCTCTCCGTCCAGGTCCATCCCGATGATGAGATGGCCCGCAGGCTGAGCGGGGCCTCCGGCAAAACGGAGATGTGGTATGTCCTGGAGGCAGAACCGGGAGCCGAGATCATCTGCGGTCTCATACGAAGAGATATCAGCCCGGAAGAGATCGTCGAAAGAGCGGGAGCCGGTGAACTCGAGGAATATCTCAATTACCGCCGGATCACAGCTGGCGATGTCATCTTTCTCCCCCCGGGGCTGATCCATGCTGCTCTGCCGGGCTCTGTCCTGGCAGAGATCCAGCAGAATTCCGACACCACCTACCGGCTCTACGACTGGAACAGAGACAGGCAGGGAACCTCCAGACCCCTGCATTTAAAAGAGGCCGCAGAAGTTATGAGACCCGATCTCGATCCGGAGCCGGAGCAGTTTTCACCCCGCTGGCAGAAGGGCGATGCATTCTGGCGCCTTCTGGCCTCCTGTCAGCATTTCAGCTCCTTCAATCTGCAGCTTGAGGGCAGTGAGATTGTCCAGCCCCGTGAGCTGGGCACATTCCTCATCATCTTCTGTGCAGGGGGAAGTTTCACACTGCACTGCCGACATCAGAAATATTCTCTGGAAAAAGGCCAGAACTGCCTGCTTCCTGCCTCCCTTCCCGAAGTCAGGCTTGAGGGAAGGGGAGAGCTTCTCATATTCAGAGACGGTCTGGCGGAGAACGAGGTGAGGGATCTGCTCAAAGATAAAAAAATTCCCCCGGAAAAGCTGGTCTCAATCCCGGGAATGAAAGAGCGGCTGTGATATTTTATCTCTCCATAAGTGTATGGGCCATATCCGCCAGCTGATCGGTCAGATGCTCTATATCCTCGATAGCCTCCAGATATATTATGCCGGCAGAGGGCTCACAGATGCCATCTTTTAGCCGCTCAAGATGCCTGTTGCGGTAATCAAGCTGCCAGCTGTCCATATCCTTCTCGGCTTTGATCAGATCGGGCACCAGATCGTAATTATCATCTTCGACCATATCGATGGCTTTGCCCAGGTGTTCGGAGATCTCCTCCTTCAGCTCCTGCAGCGTTTTAACCGCCTCATCTGAAAACTCGATCTTCTCCTCATCGATATATATGGCCAGATCGGCCAGGTCATCAGCATCATCTGCTATGCTCTCGACCGCATCGACCAGCGATATATAATAATCCCTCAGCCTGACATCCTCTTCGGAGAGGTTGGAACTGGAAAGCCCGGCCAGAAAATGGAGAAGATCCTCCTCGATCTCATTGATTATCTCCTCCTTTTTGATCACATCTTCCGCCAGGTCAGAATCCCCCTCTATGAGGGCTTCCATGGCCTCCTCGACCATGTCCTTGCTGATATCCTGCATGCGCAGAACTTCCTGTTTCACCTGGTCCATGGCCATACCCGGAGTTCCCGACATGCGCTCATCGATAAAGGTAAGTCCGCGCTTTATGGTCATATCCTCACCGGGTATGATCCTCTTTACCCCCCGCTCCAGCAAACCCATAAAGGGCATCCAGATCAGGGCATTGACTATATTGAATAGTGTGTGGGTATTGGCCAGCATCCTCTCCAGAGAGCCTTCCTGCCCCCCCAGAAGCGACATGCGGGAGACGACTCCTTCAATCCACAGCGTCAGATCGGGAATAATATATATCAGAATCAGAAATATGAGTGAGCCGAGCACATTGAAGAGAAAGTGAGCCGCACCGGCCCTCTTGGAAGTTATATTGGCCCCCAGGCTGGATAGTGCCGCGGTGACGGTGGTGCCGATATTTGTGCCCAGTATAATGGGAATGGCGGTCTGATAATTGAGAGCTCCGGCACCGGCCAGTCCTATCATGATACCGAAGGAGGCTGTACTGCTCTGGACCGCTATCGTCACAAGGGCACCGACCACAAGTCCCAGGATGGGATAGGTTCCGAAGGTGGCCATAAGATCGATGAAAAAGGGAGAGTCCCTCAGGGGGGCCATCATATCGCCCATCGTTCCCAGGCCCAGAAAGAGCAGGCCGAAGCCCAGCAGAAACTGTCCGAAATACTGTTTTTTGCGGTCACCGGCAAATAAAAAGGTGAAGACACCGAGTATGATAGCGTGAAAAGCATAGTCCTCAAGCCGGAAGGATACGAGCTGTGCGGTTATGGTGGTACCGATATTGGCTCCGATTATAACACCTATGGACTGGCCCAGCGTCATCAGGCCGGCGTTGACAAAACCTATAACCAGCACGGTTGTGGCACTGCTGCTCTGGATGAGGGCCGTGACACCTGTTCCGACCAGAATGGCCCTAAAAGGCCTGCCCGTAAGGGAGGCCAGCATATGGCGCAGCCTTTTTCCGGCAACCTTCTGCAGCCCCTCGCTCATCTGCTTCATCCCATATATAAAAAGAGCCAGGCCTCCCAGAAGGCCGATCACCATAGAAGTTATCTCCAACTGATATTCTCCCCTTACTTGCTAGCCTGAATTTGTTTGACTCCACATCAGCCGGTGTATTTATCTGCGACGGTGGAGGCAGCGTAAGCATCAGGTTTAATGAGGGCGTCGTAGCCGCTGCCGACCACCATGCCCACCACCTCTTTGATGATGTTGCTCGTGGGACCCTTTTCTCCCACATCGACGTGGATCTCAATATCGATCTCCTCATCCAGCTCCTCCTCTTCGGCCAGAAATCCTGTCAGCTGGCTGGCCACATTCAGGCTGCGGGAAACCTCGTAGAATATGCGCTGTTTCATGCCGCACTTCTGGGGAGAATTTTCCCTGTAATAGAAAAACCTGCCCCCCCGGCCCCGGCGGTATATAACGATAGCCGTAACATAGGAACATCTCTCGCCACCCGGCTGGGAATCTGTGCCGATGATCAATTTATAGCTGTTCTCCGGGTGATCTCTGATGAACTTCAATATTGTCCTGTAGGTTTCCTCCAGTGTTAGCTTTCCGTCGGTAGGGCTGATGAATTCCATCTCAATCACCGTTCCCGTTCAGAATATTGTGGAGTTCATCGCTCAGCCTGGCAATCTCTGCCAGCGAAAGCTTCTCTCCGCGCAGCCTTTCATCTATATCAGCTCTCTTTAAAGCCCGTTTTACGGTCTTTTTGCTGAGGTCCAGCTCAGCTGCCCCGCTGAGAGAATTGCGCAGCATCTTTCTCCTCTGCTGGAACATAGCCCTCACCAGCCCGAAGAAAAGCTTCTCATCTTTAACATCATAGCGCGGCTCCCCGCTTAAATTGAGCCTGATTACAGCTGAATCCACATCAGGCTGGGGCTGGAAGGCGGCAGCGGGGACGAAATCGATGATCTCCGGATAGCAGTAATACTGCACCGCTATGCTTAAGACACCGTACTCCTTGCCGCCAGGAGAGGCTGCAATTCTCGAGGCTACCTCCTTCTGCACCATCAGGACCATCATCTCCGGGCTGTATTCCATCTCCAGAAACAATCTGATCAGAGGGCTTGTTATATAATAGGGCAGATTGGCCAGCAATTTATAACCATTGACAGCGAAATTCTTCTCCGGCAGGAGACCATCCCAGTTCAGCTCCAGAGCATCGGCTTCGATTATCTCCAGGCAGGAACTCCCGGCCAGTTCAGATGCCAGAATTCCGGCCAGCCTCTCATCCTTTTCCACAGCCAGCAGTCTGCCGCCGCTCATCTCCTCCAGCAGGGCTTCAGTTAGAGCGCCTATTCCCGGTCCTATCTCCACCACCCTATCACGGGGATCTAAGTCAGCGGCTGAGACAATCGAGGCCAGCACATCCCTGTCGGTGAGGAAATTCTGCCCCAGAGAACGCCGGGCCTCGATATTGTATTTTTTCAGGATATTTTTTGTCCGCTCCGGGGTTACTATGGGTTCTTCTTCATATTCTCTATCCACACTAATCTCTTCTCCTCTCGATTGGCAAACTCCCGGGTGGAGTATGAATGCATTATTATCTTTCATGGTTATATTATAATAGGACCTCTGCTCTCAGGTCAACCCCGGGCGAAAACTCATAGATTCAGCTGAGTGATACAAGACCGAGCTTTAGCGCTGTGATCACAGCCTGGGTCCTGTCATTTACTTCCAGCTTTTTCAGCACATTGCTGACATGATTTTTGACGGTTTTTTCACTTATATAGAGCTCATCCGCTATCTCCCTGTTGCTCATGCCCCGGGCCAGAAGTGTTAAGACCTCGTATTCTCGATTGCTGAGCAGTTCTCGATAATCTCTGGCCTCCTCCTCACCCGATGATCTATCGGGAGATATGGTCCTGGGAAATACCGTCCCCCCATCCATAACCTCTTTTATGGCATCCTCCAGCTCTTCAGAGGTTATATCCTTCTGGATGAATCCCTCAGCACCGGCCGAGGTCACCTTGTATACATATTCCTCATCATCGTGAATGGTCAGGATGATCACCTTGATTTTGGGGCTGATCTCCTTAATCTTGTGTATGGCATCTATACCATTCATGCGGGGCATATTGAGATCCAGAAGGACGAGATCGGGAAAATGTTCCCGCACAAGTGAGACAGCCTCCAGACCGTCCTCGGCTTCTCCCACAACCTCCATATCGGGAAAAATATCGAGCAGTTTACAGATACCCTCTCTGACCAGTTTGTGATCGTCGGCCACCAGCACCTTAACCTCAGACATCACTATCATCCTTTCTCAGCTTTAAAGGCAGTTTGATTCTTATCCTGGTTCCAGAATTCCTGCTGGATTTTATGGTGAGCTCTCCATCCAGCAGATTGCATCTCTCCCTCATACTCGTCAGACCGTAGCTCTCCAGATTATCCTCAGCGGGATCAAATCCCACTCCACTGTCGGTTATCAATATGTTAAGAAATTCGGAGGCAAATTCCAGGCGCACACTGCCGCTTTTGGCCTGTGAGTGTTTGCGGATATTGTTCAAAGCCTCCTGCACCAGACGAAATACCGTGATCTCATGTGTTGAGGGCAGATTTTTTTCTTCTCCCATAACTTCAAAATTAATATCTATGCCGGTATCATCGACAAAATCATCGACATATCTGCGCAGTGTGGGCATAAGCCCCAGATCATCCAGGCTCATCGGCCTGAGATCATATATGATCTTCCTCACATCCTTAACAGAGGAACGGACTATAGACTTCAGCTCCTCCAGCTCCTCATCAGCCTTTTCCACATCCTGGTGGAGCATATTCTGAGCTACTTCAACCCTCATGACCAGGTTGGCCAGGGACTGAGCGGGGCCATCGTGAATCTCACGAGCCACTCTCTTGCGCTCCTCCTCCTGCATCTCGATTATCTTCATGACAAACTTCTCCCGGTCCTGCATATCCTCAAACTGATCTGTGATATTCTCCATTCTGCCTTCCAGAAAACCCCTGACCATGCTCAGACGATTTATGAGATTCTGCGAGCGTTCCAGCGTCTTCTCTGTCGATTGATATTTCTCCTCCAGCTTTCTGCGCCTGTCCTGCAGCTGTTTCTCCTTCTCGCGCAGAACTGCTATCTCCACCGAGGAGTCCTCCGCTCTCTCATAGACTTCCTTGACCTCTTCTTCGCTGTATTGATCAAAATCCCGGCTGACCTCCATAAGCCGCCTTCTGGCCCGGCGATTTATGCGTTCTTTTTCATCCAGCTCCTCGATGACCTCCTCAATATCATCCTCAACCATCTCCAGTTCCGCCTTGATATTCTGCAGCTCTTTGCGCGCGGATTCCACGATATTGAAGACATCGCTTTTGGTCTCGGCCAGAAAGCCCAGCGTCCTGTCCAGGACCTCCTGCAAATTCTGTCTGAGATCTTCTGAGCCGGCCAATTATCTCACCTCAAATCCCTTCGATCTGATTTTCCGAATATTTTTGAGCCTGCTCCTCACCTCTCATCACTCTCAGGCCGCCCCTGACCAGATTTTCCAGCTCCTCGGCCCCGGGAAAGATATAAACAGATGCGATAAATTCCACCCTGTCCCTCACGCGGGAGGTCAGATAATCAGAATGAGCCAGTCCTCCGGTGAGAAATATAGCATCGACCCCTCCGGACAGAACAGCCGCCATCCTGCCTATCTCCCTGCTGATCTGGTAGATCATGGCCCGGTAAATACTCTCCGCCTCTTCATCGCCGGCCTCTATTCTCCTCTCGACTTCTCTGGCATCGGCGGTGCCCAGATATGCTGTGAGCCCTCCCCGGCCGACCAGTTTCTTTTTCATCTCGTTCTTCTCGGGTTCTTCAGCAAAAATATATTCCACCAGATCAAGGGCGGGAAGTGTGCCCGTGCGCTCGGGCGAGAATGGACCGCCCTGATTGGCGTTGTTGACATCGACTATCCTGCCCTGATCCAGAGGAGCTATCGAGATGCCTCCGCCCAGATGGGCGCCGATCAGGCCGGTATCCTCCAGCTTTCTGTCCATTTTTTCCGCACATCTGCGGGCCATCCCCTTGAGATTGAGGGCATGGGACTGACAGCGCCTTGGCAGCCCGGAAAGCCCGGAAAGACGGGCTTCAGGCTCAAACTCATCGACGGCCACCGGATCGACGGTAAAGGCCCTGATACCCGCTTTTTCTGCCAGCCTGTGGGCTATTATACCGGCCAGGTTCGAAGCATGCTCCCCGTACTCGCAGCTTCTGAGATCGGCCACCATCTCCTCATCGACAGAATAGGTGCCCCCTGAGATAGGTGCCAGCAGTCCTCCCCGGGCCGCGATGAAATCAAAGTCTTCCAGTTCGTAGCCGGCTCTCTCCAGTTCCTCGAGGATGAGATTCTGGCGGAACTCCAGCTGCTCTATAACACCATCAAATCCATCGATCTCATCCCTGCTGTGCTCTAAAGCCTGCTGCCAGCGGGAGTTTTCCCCGGCAAAAACGGCAATTTCAGTTGTGGTTGATCCGGGATTTATCACCAGAGATCTATACATAGACTATCACTCATCCCTCTTTGCAGTTTTTTCAATCAGATAAATCCTGATATATAATTATTGACTGCTGAGGTAATTCCCTCCTGCCTATGAGGGGTTTTTCCCTCATAGCCTTGAGATTATGCGCAAAAGCAGGTTGATAACTATGCTGATAATTATCATGGTGGTCAGGGGGATATAGATGGTGAAATTATCACCCTCATATCTGATATCCCCGGGCAGATTGCCCAGCCAGCCCGGACCCGAATCGAGCAGGGTTATAAAAAATCCCACAGCCACCAGCAGCAGGCCGAGAAGGATTATTACCCTTCCCGGCGAGGAGAAATCCAGCATGATCAACCCTCCGCGCTGAGAATGCTGTCATCTTCCATCGAAAAAAATCTGCGTCCATTTTCCAGCAGGATCTCGCCCGCCCTCTCTGACGGGATATCATGGCATTCGGCTATCTGTTGCACCACCTGTTCCACCCTGGCCGGCTCGTTTCTCCTGCCCCGTTCGGGCTCCGGAGACATATAGGGGGAATCGGTCTCGGACAGTATTCTCTCCAGCGGGGTATCTGCGGCTATCCGGCGCAGCCAGTCCAGCCCGGAAAAAGTGATAAGCCCGGTAAAGCCGATATAAAAACCCCTCTCCACGAGCTCCCGGGCCATCCCTGCACTGCTGGAATAGCAGTGCACCACCGCCGGAGAGGAGCCGCTCCATTCCTCCTCCAGAATCTCCAGTGTATCATCCTCCGCCTCGCGGGAGTGAATTATAACCGGCATCTGCAGCGTTTCCGCCAGCCTGAGCTGACTGCGGAAGGCCTGACGCTGGCGGGGACGGGGGGAGTTATCATAATGATAATCGAGACCGGTCTCACCCACAGCCACGACCTGAGATCTTTCGGCAAGGTCTCTGATTTTTTTGGCCATATCAATATCATAGCTGTCGGCTTCGTGGGGATGCACACCGACAGTTGCTCTGATGCCATCATATTTCCCGGCCAGATCTATGCCGGCCAGGGATGAGCTGAGATCCGCCCCCACATTCACTATATGCCTGACACCGGCCTCTGCGGCCCTCCTTATAACCTGATGACGATCATCTTCATAGCGAGCAAAATCAAGGTGAGCATGTGTGTCGAATAATTCCATCATTGCATTCCTCCCGGTTATCGCCTGCTTTATTTCTCTATCATAATTATATCTATCCTGCAGCTTTCTTGCAACTGAAGCCATATGACACTCTGCTTCAATTAAGCCCGCAGTTATGATATAATAACCTCGATGAAATTTTCATCCAATATGCTGTTACAGATCAGGAGGAAACTACTTTGCAGGAAATATATCTGGACAACAGTGCCACAACCCGCTGTCTGCCCGCTGCAGCTGAGGCAACAGAAAAAGCACTCACCTCCCGCTATGGTAATCCCTCCTCACTGCACAGAAAGGGTGTGAGGGCCAATGAGCTGATAAAAAGCTGCCGGCGGCAGGCATCAGCCCGGCTCTCTGTCAAACCGGAGCAGATATATTTTACCTCAGGGGGCACCGAGGCCAATAATCTGGCCCTGATGGGTGCTGTGGACAGATATAAAGAACAGGGATCTCATATCATCACCAGCGAAATTGAGCATCCATCTGTCTACAGACCGCTGAAAGAGCTGGAGAAGAGGGGCTTTGAGATCACCAGAATCCAGCCCGACGCTGAGGGCATTATCGCCCCCGAAAAAGTGGCCAGGGCCCTGAGGAAGGAGACCATCCTTATCAGCATTATGCAGGTCAACAACGAAACGGGCTCGATCCAGCCCGTGGAGAAGATAGGTGAGATCGCAGGCCAGAAACAGCTGCCTATCTTCCATGTGGATGCAGTCCAGGGGCTGGGAAAGCTGGCCACACGTCCTGCTATCTGGCAGGCTGACCTGGCCACCTTCAGCGGCCATAAGGTCCATGCTCCCATGGGCTCTGGATTTCTCTATGTGCGGGAGCAAAACATGATAGCACCTCTGATTAGAGGCGGCGGCCAGGAGAGGGGGCTAAGAAGCGGCACCGAAAATGTGCCGGCCCTGGCCGGGCTGAAAGCAGCCTTAGAAGAGCTGCCCGCGCTCAAACAGGGCGAAAAAGATGAAAAACTGGAGGAGCTTAAGGAATACCTTCTCAGCCGGCTGCAGAAAAAGCTGCCCTCAGCCGTCATCAACAGCCCGGCGGAAAGGTGTGCTCCCCACCTGGTCAATTTTTCCCTGCCCGGCATCAAAGGTGAGGTCATGGTCAATGCCTTAAGCCGGCAGAATATATTCATATCGACCGGCTCCGCCTGCACCTCAAACAGCAGCCGCCTTAGCCGGGTCCTCAAGGCCATCGATCTCTCACAGGAGAGGATCGAGGGAGCTCTGAGAATAAGTCTTTCCCGCTTCAACTCCCGGCAGGATATCGACAGATTTATTGAAGTCTGCCGGGAAGAGAGCAGACTGCTCTTCAGCTGATAGAATGAGCGGGAGAAAAAGGAGTGTTAACCTCAATGTATAATACTATAATAATCAGATACGGAGAGCTGGGGCTTAAGGGCAGGAATTTTTCTCATTTCCAGCAGGCCCTGCTCGATGATATAGATAGAAGGCTATCACCCCATCTGGATTTCAAATTCGAGACGACCTACGGCAGAATTTTCATCCACCCCGAACAGGAGCTGAACCAGCTCAGCGAGAATATGATCAGAGCTCTTAAGTTCACACCGGGCATAGTCTCCTTCAGCCCCACCCGTCAGCTGCCGGCCGGTGCCGGACTGGACCGGATAGCTGAAATCGGCATAGAGCTGCTGGAGGAAAATATGCCCGAAGGAGATATCACATTCAAGGTGGAGACGAACAGGGCCAACAAGGAATACGAATACAACAGCATGGAGATCAGCAAAAAGATCGGCGCACGGGTTCTGGATTATTTTGACGGCAGTGATGATATCGAGATCTCCGTCGATGTTCATAACCCCGATATCATGCTGGAATACGATGTGAGGGAGAACGGCATCTTCATCTTCACAGAGCGCTATGAGGGCTCGGGCGGCCTGCCGGCCGGCTCCTCGGAACAGGCTCTTTTGCTGCTCTCAGGCGGCATCGACAGCCCTGTGGCCGGCTGGGAGATGATCAGAAGGGGGGTTAAACTCAAAAGCCTTTATTTCCACACACCTCCCTATACCGGAGAGAAAGCCCTGGAAAAAGTCCGCGATCACAGCAGAGTGCTGGCCCGCTACAACGGCAGCACAGAGCTCTTCACCGCCAGTATAACCGATATCCAGAAGAAGATCTGGGCGGAATGTCCCCGCCCCTACTCCATCACACTTCTGCGCAGGATGATGATGAGAATAGCCTCGCGCCTGGGCGATGATATCGGCGCCTCCGGGCTTATAACAGGTGACAGCCTGGGACAGGTGGCAAGCCAGACGCTGGCCAGCATAAAAACCATATCAGCAGCAGCTGAACTGCCGCTGATGCGGCCGCTTCTCACCGTGGATAAACAGGATATAATTGCCCGGGCCAGGGAGCTCAAAACCTACAGCATCTCCACCAGGCCCTATGAGGACTGCTGCACCCTTTTCATACCCGATAACCCCATAACACGTCCCCGCCTGAGCAAAACCGAGGAGCTGGAGGCCGAGCTCCCCGTCCAGCAGATGGTAGAAGAAGCGATCGACAGGATTGAAAAAGAAGAGATATCAGGGGCCGATATGGATTTCTGATTCTATGTGAGCACAATAGATATTCAGGAGGCTTTATAGAATGAAAGAGGACCATAAAGAGAGAATCATCGCCGAGCTGACAGAGAATGAAGATATCGAGATCAGAGAAGATGAACTGATGAAAAGGCACACCTGGCTGAGAATCGGGGG
>CAYXAK010000010.1:0-13602 GCA_964462585.1 uncultured Halanaerobiaceae bacterium | reverse complement strand
TCGAGATCAGAGAAGATGAACTGATGAAAAGGCACACCTGGCTGAGAATCGGGGGTCCGGCTGATCTTTTTCTCATACCCGATAACAGGGAAGCATTTATTAAAATCATAAAGAAATTAAACCGGGTCGATATGCCCTATCACATTCTGGGCTCGGGAAGCAATATTCTCGTAGCTGATAGAGGGATAAGGGGGGCTGTGATCTCACTTCTCCGCCTTGACATGATTGAGATCAGAGATGAGAAGGTTACCGCCCAGGCCGGCTGTTCGCTGGCGGAGCTGGCGGAGATAACGGCCTGGCATGGACTGGCCGGACTGGAGTTTGCCAGCGGCATTCCCGGCACTCTGGGTGGAGCGATATATATGAATGCCGGGGCTTATGGCGGTGAGATGAAGGATGTGCTGGAGAGGGTTGAGATTCTGGATTTGGGTGAGGAGAAGACAGAGGATCTGCCCCCGCAGAGACTGGGGCTGGATTACCGCACAAGCCGACTTCAATCCGGGGGGATGATCGCACTTACGGCCACCATAAAACTGCAGCGGGATGATCCCGCTGAGATACTCGACCGCATCGCCGAGCTGGAGTGCAGGAGATGGTTCAAACAGCCCCTCACACACCCCAGCGCCGGCAGCGCCTTTAAGAGGCCTGAAAATGATTATGCAGGCAGGCTGATCGAGGCTGCCGGCCTCAAGGGCAAGAAGATGGGAGGAGCTCAGGTATCACCCAAGCACGCCGGCTTTATCATCAATAGGGATAAGGCCAGTGCTGAGGATGTGCTCCGGCTCATGAAACTGATCCGCCGCAGGGTAAAAGATGAGTTTGATATCACTCTGGAACCCGAACCCCGCCCGCTGGGCGATTTTGATCCCGGACAATTAGATCCACTTTTTCCTGATGGGACAGCTGTTTGAGCTCATATTCCCGCTGCTGGGCCAGAGATCTCGTGCCGTACTCCTCCCAGTGCACAAGGAGAACAGGCCTGCGCCCCCGGGTATAGCGGGCTCCCTGGCCGGCATTATGCTGCTGCACCCTGCGGGCCAGATCGGTGGTATAACCTGTATAGATCGAATCATCACTGCAGAGCAGCATATAGGTGAAGTGACTCTGGTTTTGACTTTCTTCGCCTGCAGAAGTCATGATTTACAGCTCGGCATCGAATTTGAGCAGATCGACAAGATGAGACTTTTCCTCATCTATCAGCTTCTGTATAACTTTTTCTGTCTCACCTTCATTCTGCTCTTTCATACCGCTGTAGAGCAAAATCGAATCTTTTTCCGCCCTGATCGCTATATCGAGAATGCTCTTTAAATCATCAAGCTCGCCGATCTCATCAGCTGCGGGAAAAACAGTGAACTCCACCAGTGCTTCCAGATAGGCATCCACCCGGGAATCTGCTATATAATCATCACTGCGGCCGGTCTTATTCTGGAACTCCTGCTGGATCTCCACAAATCTCTCATAATGATCATCTTCATCTGAGGCCAGCCTTTGAAAAAGCTTTCTGGCCCTGTCATTATCAGTTCTTTCAGCATGGCTGCTGTAAAACTCTCTTCCTCTCACCTCTATATCTTTGGCCATCTCCAGCACCTCATTGAAGTTGAACTGCTCTTTTATCATAAACTATCGCCTCCTGTTGTAAAAGAGAAATTTTTTACCTGCAATATTTTAATTGTATGTGATCTATCATTTTCCTGCCTGATAACGATTTTAACTCCAAATAACCGGGGAGGTTTAATACCTTGTGCAAAAATATCGGTATACTGGGCGGTATGGGACCGGCGGCCACAGTCGATCTCTTTCAGAAGATAATCGAGTTAACACCGGCCCGATCCGACCAGGATCATCTGCGCGTATTTATAGATAACAACCCTGGAGTGCCTGACAGAACTGAAGCCATAATCTCCGGCGGAAAGAGCCCTCTGCCCGAACTGATAGAGATGGCAGAAGGCCTGGAAAAATCCGGGGCAGATCTTTTAATTATGCCCTGCAACACGGCACATCACTTTCACGGAGATATAGATGAAAAAATCAGCATACCACTTCTGCATATGATCGAACTTGTGACAGAAAAGATAGCTGCAGAAGAAAATACCGGTACATCTGTGGGAATTCTGGCCACCGACGGCACCCTCCAGGCGGAGATCTATCAGAAGCAGCTGAGAACACAGGACCTCAAACCCGTTCTCCCCTCACAGGAAGCACAGAAAAACGTGATGAACACCATATACGGAATAAAGGAAAGTGGTGTGGACAGTAAAATGAAAGAGCTTATCAAAAGGCCGATTGATGAGCTTTTAGAGGCCGGCGCTGAAGTCATCATAGCCGGCTGCACGGAGCTGCCGCTTCTGCCGCTGGAAAGCATAGCCGGGGGCTCTCATGTCATAGACCCGGGCAGAGTTCTGGCCGAAAAAGCCGTGGAAATGGCACTTTCTTGAGAGGGACTGTTCCGGAGCTAAAAGCCGCTCTGGAAACCGTTCTGAAGCTTTACTAAGTTGATATTATTTTTTATAATACAGTCGAGGAGTGAGTAAGCAATGGAAAGAAAGGAAAAAGTCGAGCTCAGCGATAATGCCCGCCAGATACTGGAAGCACGCTACCTCAAAAAGAATTCTCAGGGGGAGACTATCGAGACTCCCGAGGAGATGTTTCACAGGGTAGCCTGGAATATAGCTGAAGCAAACGAAGAATACGATGAGCCGGTGGAACCGGCAGCACAGCAGTTTTACGATGTGATGACCGAGCTGGAATTTTTACCCAACTCACCCACACTCATGAATGCCGATAATGATCTCCAGCAGCTGAGCGCCTGTTTTGTGCTCCCGGTGGAGGACAGTATGGAAGGAATATTCGAAGCCATAAAAAATTCAGCCCTCATCCATAAAAGCGGCGGAGGCACCGGTTTCAGCTTCTCCCGATTGAGACCGAAAAATGATCGCGTCCAGTCGACCGGCGGAGTTGCCAGCGGCCCTGTCTCCTTTATGCGCATATTTGACACTGCCACCGACACGGTAAAACAGGGAGGCAAAAGGCGCGGGGCCAATATGGGAGTGCTGAGGGTCGATCATCCCGATATAAGAGAGTTTATAACCTGCAAGGAAGATGAGGATAGCCTGACCAATTTCAATATCTCCGTGGCCCTCACCTCAGAATTTATGGAAGCTCTAAAGAGGGATGAGGATTATGCCCTCATAAACCCCCGCACCGGAGAAGAGGTTGGCAGGGAGAGCTCCCGGGAGATCTTCGATATGATAGTAAATCTGGCCCATAAAAATGGCGAGCCGGGCATAATCTTTCTGGACAGGATAAATGAAGAAAACCCCACTCCTGCCCTGGGGGATATTGAGAGCACAAATCCCTGTGGCGAACAGCCCCTTCTGCCCTACGAAGCCTGTAATCTGGGATCGATCAATCTCTCAAAAATGGTCAGTGGCAGCACGGGCAGTGCTGAAATAGATTATGATAAGCTGGAGGAGACGACCCGCACAGCGGTGAGATTTCTCGACAATGTCATAGATATGAATGAATTCCCCCTGCAGGAGATAGATGAGATCGTCCAGGGCAACCGCAAGATCGGCCTGGGTGTTATGGGCTACAGCGATATGCTCCTGAAGATGGGGCTGGCCTACAGCAGCCAGGAGGCTGTAGAGACAGCCGGTGATGTCATGAAATTCATCCGCAGCACAGCCCGGGATGAATCACACAGACTGGCCCAAAAACGCGGCCCTTTTCCCAATTTTCCGGAGAGCATCTATGAAACCCCCTACCGCAATGCCACCACAACAACCATAGCACCGACCGGCTCTATCAGCATCATAGCCGATACCAGCAGCGGTATAGAGCCGATATTTGCCGTCTGCTATGAAAGAAATGTGCTCGATGATACACTGCTCGAGGTACATCCCGTCTTCAGGGAGATGGCAGAAGAACGGGGTATTATGAGCGACGAACTGCTGGAAAAGCTGGCAGGTCAGAGCTCACTGCAGGAGCTTCCTGAAATACCGAAAGATATGAAGGATATATTCGTCACCGCGCACGATATCAGCCCCGAGTGGCATGTGAGAACCCAGGCTGCCTTCCAGGAATATGTCGATAACGCAGTCAGCAAGACGGTAAACTTCCGCAATGAGGCGACGGTGGAAGATGTGAAGAGAACCTATGAGCTCGCTTATGAACTTGACCTTAAGGGTGTGACCATCTACAGAGACGGCAGCCGTTCAGAACAGGTTCTCTCCACCGAAGAGAGCAGGGAAAAATCATCATCACAGACAGGGGATTTAACCAAACGCCCCCGCCCTCAGACCACTGTGGGTACAACGGAAAAACGAAAGATAGGCTGCGGCAAATTATATATAACCATCAACACCGATGATGCGGGGATCTGTGAGGTATTCACCACCACGGGCAAGGGGGGAGGATGCCATGCCCAATCAGAGGCTATCAGCAGATTGGCCTCACTGGCTCTGCGCAGCGGAGTAGCCCTGGAGGAGATCTCCGATCAGCTCAAGGGCATACGCTGTGAGGCGGCTATGATCAATGAAGATGTCTACAATCTTTCCTGTCCCGACGCTATAGCCAGGGCCCTGGAGGATTTTGCCGCCGGTAGAGAAGATGGCGATCTGGACCTGGAGGAGATACTGCACAACTCCGAAGTGCTCAAGGAAAAGACCGCACGTCCTGATGATAAATCGGGTTTTAACCCGCTGCAGAGCGATAGAACCTGCCCGGAATGTGAGGGCCAGCTGGAGAGTGACGGCGGCTGTGTGGTCTGCCGCAGCTGTGGCTGGTCTAAATGCGGCTGATTAAAGAAGATAATAGATTGAAGATAGAATAACGCCATAAAAAGCGGGCACCTTCACCAGGTGCCCGCTTTTTATGGTTCGATATATAAAGCCTCGCAATTTAATAGTCTAGCCTTTTTATTCTTCCTGCATAAAGGGATAACCGTAGTCTCTGGGCGGAACCAGATTTTCCTTGATTGTGCGCGGTGAAAGCCAGCGCATGATATTCCAGCGGCTGCCGGCTTTATCGTTTGTGCCTGAAGCCCTGGCACCGCCGAAAGGCTGTCTTCCCACCACGGCACCTGTGGGCTTGTCATTGATATAGAAGTTGCCGGCGGAATAGGTGAGAATATCGCGGGCTTTTATTATCGCCTCCCTCTCCCGGGCAAAAATAGCTCCTGTCAGTCCGTAAGGTGAGGTCTCATCACAGAGATTTAAAGCCTTTTCATATTCACCTTCATCATAGAGATATATGGTCAGCACAGGCCCGAATATCTCCTCACACATCGATTTATATCTGGGAACATCGGCCAGCACTATTGTGGGCTCTATGAAAAATCCCTCGCTGGCATCATAGTCTCCACCGCAGATTATCTCGGCCTGGTCGGATTCACGGGCATGCTGGATATAGGAAACTATCTTATCGAAGGCCGCTTTATCTATGACGGCATTGATGAAGTTGGTGAAGTCCTCCACGGGCCCCATCTTCAGATTCTCCACCTTTTCGATCAGCTCATCCTTCATCTCCTGCCAGTACCCCCGGGGCAGATAGGCTCTTGATATGGCCGAGCATTTCTGACCCTGGTATTCGTAGGCTCCCCTGATCAGAGCGGTTATGAGCTCATCTTTATCGGCACTCTCATGGGCCACGACGAAGTCCTTGCCGCCCGTCTCGCCCACGATGCGGGGATAGTCATTGTACTCCTCTATATTTTTGCCTATATTCTGCCAGATATCCCGGAAGGTAGATGTGGAGCCGGTAAAGTGCACACCTGCCAGGGCGGAATGCCCCAGAATAACCGGACCTATCTGCGACCCGCTGCCCGGTATGAAGTTTATGACACCATCGGGAAGGCCCGCTTCCTTGAGCAGCTTAAAATAATAGTAATTGGAGTATACCGCTGTGGAAGCCGGCTTCCACAGGGCCACATTGCCGCAGACTGCAGGGGCTCCCGGCAGGTTGCCGCCTATGGAGGTGAAGTTGAAGGGTGAGACGGCAAAGACAAACCCCTCCAGCGGCCGGTATTCCATCTTATTTATCTCGGTCGGCGTTGACTCGGGCTGATTGCTGTAGAGCTCACTCAGATAGTAGTTATTAAAGCGGAGAAAGTCTATCAGCTCACAGGCAGAATCTATCTCGGCCTGGAAGGGATTTTTGCTCTGCCCCAGCATGGTGGCGGCGTTTATGGTCGCCCGCCAGGGTCCTGAGAGCAGTGAAGCTGCCCTGTCGAATATGGCCACACGGTCCTCCCAGGACATATCCGCCCATCCCTCCCGGGCTGAGAGGGCCGCTTCTATGGCCTCTTCGGCCTCCTCAGGGCCCGCCCTGTGATAGCGGGCCAGAACCCTGGAGTGATCGTGGGGACATCTGATCTCACCAAAATCGCCCGTTTTGACCTCCTCCCCTCCGATCATCAGCGGTATCTCCAGGGAGTCCGAATTTCTCAGCCTCTCGATCTCGGCCTTGAGCTCCTCCCTTTCCTCACTGCCCGGCTCATAATCAAAAACCGGTTCATTTTCCGGCCTCTCCAGTGCAAAAACTCTGTTTCTGCTCATAAAAAAACACCCCTTATTGGAATTGATTTTATACCCTGCAAACCGAGTCAGAATACGGTGTCAGTTTTACCGATATCCGTGCAGAATGTCAGACCACAGAGGGTTCAAGAATCAGATCCCCCCGCTCAAACCTGCCCGGATCGAGTTCGAGCTCAATCCCGGGTGTTTCTCCTGTGATCATATCAGCCAGTATATTTGCGGTCATGGGGGCTATCATAAAACCATGGCCGCTGAAACCGAGGGCCATGTAAAAACCGCTGACACTTTTCGATTCGGAGATAATGGGCTGTCTGTCGGGTGTTATGTTGTAGAGCCCGGCCCACTGCCTCACCACCCTGAGGTCTTTGAGCAGCGGCAGCAGATTGACCGCCTTATCGGCCATCTCCTCCAGAAAATGCCAGCTGGAGTTGATATTGAGGCTGTCCGGCTCCTCCGGATCACCAAAACCCATCAGAAAAGGTCCCTTGGGCGTCTGCTGACAGTAGATATTATAGGAAAAGGACATGACCATCGGTCCCTGGACGGGCTCGACCCTTTCCGTGACCAGAATCTCATGCCGCTCTGATTTGACCGGTATATTCAGCCCCACCATCTCACCTATCTGACGTGAATAACCTCCGGCCGCATTCACCACCCGCCCGGTGCTGATTCTATCCTCAGCGGTTATGACGGCTTCGACCTCACCACAGCTGTCGAGCTCTATATCAAGGGCGGGAGTATATGTTCGTATATCAACTCCCAGCCTCTCAGCCGCCCGGGCATAGGCATCTGTGACCTTGAAGGGATCGGCATGACCATCTGTGGGGCAGAAAGCACCGCCCACCACACCTTCAGTGTTGAGATGGGGAACTATATCTTCAGCCTCCTCCGGTGTGACCTCACGCGAGGGTATATCCAGGCTGTTCTGCAGCTCGATATTCTTCCTGAACTGCGCCATCTCCTTCTCCGAATAGGCCAGCAGCAGATAGCCCTGCTGTTTTAGGCCTATATCCTGATCGACCTTGAGCCTTTCCTCCATATTTTCAAATATATCCATGCTGGCTCGGGCCAGCTTACAGTTCATCTCCGTACCCCACTGCTGTCGTATACCGGCACCGCATCTGCCTGTGGCACCGCTGCCCAGATAGGATTTCTCCAGCAGCACGATATCATCCATACCCCTGCGGGCCAGATTGTAGGCCACGGCCAGCCCCACAACTCCACCACCGATGACTACAGCTTCGGCAGTTTCATTCATCCCCATCACCTGCCAGAAGTCCCAGCTTAATGCCTTCCAGCGGGGGGCGGTTTGTGGGCATATCTATTTCTTCCCTGCTGCAGCCCTTATGTGCGGCCAGAATTCCATCAATAAGCCCCAGACAGGTGGTGCCCCGGCAGGGGCCCATACCCAGTCTGGTCTTTCTCTTTATCTCCTCTATCGTCGTATATCCATCAGCAATTGTCTCCCGGATCTCGGCAAGAGTGAGATCCTCACAGCGGCAGATGATAACCTCATCCTCATTCTTCATCACTGTCCCCAGCCTCCATTCTGTGAAAATGTCTGACAGAGATCAGATTCTCCTTGGAAAGAGCCAGCCAGACCACGGGTGTATTGCTCTGCTCACGGTTCTGTCTGACCCTGATAACTTCAGCCTTTTCAATCTCCTCACCGGAGCGGTCTAAAGCCATCACCATCTCCCCCTCACGGGGCAGGGGTGTAAACTCATAGGGCAGACCGATAAGACCCAGCTCCTCACTGTACGTGTAATCGACCACAAAAACTGCCAGACCGGGACATCCGGCTATGCACTGACCGCAGCCCGTGCACTTATCGTAATCAATCTCGGGCAGATCGTTCAGATCGGAAAACTCCTCCACAGCTCCCACAGGACAGGAATAATAGCAGGGATCACAGGGGATCTCTCGGAAGCACTCAAAGATCGCCACCGGCCCCTCCTTAAGGCGCTCATCATCGGGGAGGATCTCCTCAAGCTCTGCTCTGGTGGGAATACCTGTCCTCTCCAGCATCAATATCCCTCCTCATGCGCTCCAGTCCGGATCTTATCTCATCGCCCACAGGGCCCTCTCTCAGCACATTCAGCTTATCTCTGGCCCGTGATTTTTCCTCCATAATCTCGCTATTTTCTCCCGGCAGATCACGGGCTATGGCACAGGCTGCCAGCTCCCCCTCCAGTATGGCGGCAGTGGCCTCTTCCACACCGGCCGCATCACCGGCGATGAATACAGCCTCATGGCTGGTTCTCATCTCCTCATCCCGCCAGGGAACATCACCGCCAAATTCGGGAATATAGGCCATCTCACAGCCGGCCTGGATGGCAAGATCGACAATCGGTGCCAGACCGACGGCCAGGCAGATAGTATCGACATCCAGTCTTTTCTCGGTTCCTTCTACAGGCTGCCAGTCATCGTCAAGCTCCTGGATTACAGCACCTTCGACCTCTTCTTCACCCTCGGCCCTGATGATTGTATGTTCTGTGTATAGAGGTATGCCACAGCGCCTTATCTTGGTGGCATGTACCGAATATCCACCTATACCGCTCTCGGCCTCGACCACACCGGCAACCCCGACATCGGCCTGCAGCAGCTGATAGGCCACGATAAGACCTATATTTCCTCCGCCGATCATCAGCACATTTTCGCCCGGAACAATACCATACTGGTTCATGAGTGTCTGCACGGCACCAGCTCCATAGACACCGGGCAGATCGTTATTGGCAAATGTGAGCATCTTCTCGGAGGCTCCGGTGGCCAGAAGCAGCCGCTCCGGCTCGAGTTTTTTAAAGCGGCCCTGATGTGTATAGCCCAGCACATCATCCTCATAAAACCCCTGGGCCACCGCTCCCTTTCTCACCTCTATGGCAGGAAGCTCATCTATTCTTTCCTGAAAGTGTTCGGCGATCTCGATGCCCCTCATCCCGGCATATTCATCCCGGGCACCGAAGAATTTATGCGTCTGTTTGACCAGCTGTCCGCCCAGAAATTCATCCCGCTCTAACAGCATAATCCTCTCCACACCCAGCTCTGCTGCCTTAATGGCGGCAGCCAGACCGGCAGGTCCTCCTCCCACAACGGCCATATCACATCTCTGCACGCAAATCACCCTTCCCCTTCTGTTCCTCCACAACCATACCCTCTTCAACCTCTGTCACACAGGTTTTCACATTTGGTTCACCGTCGACGACCATCAGACAGGAGGAACAGTTGCCTATAGCACAGAAAAATCCCCGGGGGCGATCATGGTGGAGGCTCTTCTTCAGTTTCCTCACACCGGCAGCATGCAGGGCGGCTGCCACGGTCTCGCCCTCCCAGGCCTCTATCTCCCGTCCATTGTAGTAAAAGGTGATCCTCCTATCCCTGTTAAAATTCAGAATTGGGTGGTCTTCTATCCTCATACCCTGTTTTCACTCCTCCGCATATTGGTGAATATTTTCTCACTCCCAAATAATATATTCTCTTCTGCTCTCCGTTTTCCTGCCCTGAGAGACTTTTCTCCCGCCGGGGAGGATTTGCGCCATAAGATGAGAATAATTAGTAGAGGAGGTTAAAACCATCGCTGCCTTAAAACTGCCCGCTCCGCTCTATAAAGCTGAAATAATTGAGCGCAAAAATCGCTTTGTCCTGATCTGCCACTGCTGTAAAACCCGCTCACGGCGGCGCATCTATCTGGCCGATACCGGGAGACTTCCTGATATCATCGTTCCCGGACGCAGAATTCTCTATCATCCCAGTGATGATAAAAGCAGAAGCACAGCCGGCACCGCGGTGCTGGCCCGGACAGGAAAAGAGCTGGTCTCTATAAATTCTCACCGGGCCAATCAGGTGGCTGAACTGGCGATAGAAAAAGAAAGTTTTCCCCTGCTGGAGAACTGGAAGCTGGAGCAGAGTGAATTCAGCTGGCATAACTCACGCTTTGATTTTCTTTTGAGCCGGGGTGTGAAAAAGCTGATGATGGAGGTAAAAAGTGTGACACTTGTGCGTGAGGGTGTGGCCTGTTTCCCCGATGCGGTGACAGAAAGGGGAAAAAGACATGTGGAGGAGCTTATAGACTGGCAGCGGAAAGAAGGAAGAAGATCGCTGATATTGTTTATGCTGAGCAGAGGGGATGGTGAAAAACTCAGAGTCTGCCGGGAGATCGATCCTGACTTTGCCCGTGCCATCGAAAGAGCCCTGAATGAAGGAGTGATGGTCAGGGCCTTCAAGAGCAATGTGAGCCTCTCTTCTATCGAGCCCGGCCGGGAGATACCTGTCATAGAGTGACAGGCCTTTGGTTATCATTCCGTCCCCTCCACAAGGGGTACAAAGCGGACGGGGTCCAGCCTCTGGCGCAGATAATCTTCCTCTCCCCTCTTTTTGATGAGAATTAGCTGCTGATGAAACATCTCCTCACCGACGGGTATGATCATACTGCCCGGTATTATTAGCTGATCTTTCAGCTCCCGGGGCACACCGGCAGCGGCGGCACTGACAATTATGCCGGCAAAAGGAGCCTTTTCCGGCCAGCCCCGGCTGCCATCACCGTGTTTAACCTCGATCCCATCATAGCCCAGCTTTTCAAGATTTTCACGGCTCATCTCCACCAGTGAACTCTTCCGCTCGATTCCGTAAACACTATCACAGAGATGGTCCAGAAGAGCCAGCACATATCCACAGCCGCTGCCAACCTCCAGAACTCTGTCACTCTCTTTTAAATTTAGTTTATCCAGCATATAGGCCACTATATAGGGCTGGCTTATGGTCTGCTCCTCACCTATGGGAAGAGGCCTGTCACTGTAGGCCTTCATTTCATTTCCGGCCGGGACAAACTCATGGCGGGGAACCTGACGGAAGGCTGAAATTATCCTCTCATCATCTATACCCCTGTATATAATCTGTCTCTCTATCATCTTCTCGCGTTCCCGGGCGAAATTTTCTGCGGACATAAATCTCCCCCCTGACAGCGGATTGGCCTTTTTCCAGAACCGACAAATCCGAAATCCAGATAGATATAGGGCGGGAAAAATCCCGCCCCCTTCTCTCAATATCGACTTTTTCTCAAATTATATGACCTCGACGTTCTCTTCAAACTGCATCTGATAGAAGTTGTAATAATCTCCGCCCCGGGCCACCAGTGACTGATGATCACCGCGCTCCTTTATCTTACCGTCCTCGACGAAGAGTATCTCATCAGCATCGACTATGGTGGAAAGCCTGTGAGCTATCACAAAAGTTGTGCGGTGTTCTGTCAGGCGGTCGATGGCATCCTGGATTAGCTTCTCGGTCTCGAGGTCCACAGATGAAGTGGCCTCATCCAGAATCAAAATCTTGGGGTTTTTCAGAAAGGCGCGGGCTATGGAGACCCTCTGGCGCTGACCGCCTGAGAGCCTGAGACCCCGCTGACCGACCTGGGTATCGTATCCATCGGGAAGATCGTTGACGATAAAGTCGTGGGCATTAGCCGCTCTGGCCGCTTCCACGATCTCCTCTTCAGCGGCCCCGGGCTTACCGTAGGCAATATTTTCTCGAACGCTGTCCGAGAAGAGATAATCATCCTGCATGACCATGGCAAAAGCATCCCGCAGTTCCCTTACAGAGAATTCGTCTATACTGCGGCCATCTATGCGTATAGTCCCCGAATCGAGCTCATAGAGCCGGGGCATCAATCTTACTATTGTCGTTTTGCCCGCACCGCTGGGCCCCACCAGAGCTATGGTCTGCCGGGATTCAGCCTTGAAAGAGACTCCTTCCAGAACACGCTCCTCTTCCAGGTAACTGAAGTGAACATCCTCAAATTCCACCTCTCCCTCAATTTCAGGTGCGGAGGGTGTGTATTCTATATCGGTAACAATCTCCGGTTTTATTTCCATATGGTTTAAATAGCGCTCCATGCTGGCAAAGAATCTGCTCAGATCCTCCGACATATGAACCATGCGCAGGATGGGAGCTCTAAACTGCTGCAGGTAGGCGTAAAAGGAGACTATTGTTCCGACTGTGATGATATTGACCGCTGTAAGATAACCGCCAAAACCCAGCACCGTGAGCTCACCTGCGGCGTTTAAAAGTCTTGAGCCGGGAAAGAGATAGCTGATATAATTGATCGCTTCCAGTCTGTTGTCAGTATGCTCCTGGGTCGTATTGCGAAATCTCTCCATCTCGCTGTCCTCGCTGACAAAAGCCTTGATGACTTTGATGCCGGCGAGATTGTCCTCAAGCCTGTCACTCATATCGGCTTTGGCCTCTCTGGTGCGGCGGAAGGCATTGTGCATCCTCTTTATGAGATAGCGGGAAAAGGCCACCAGAAAAGGCACAAAGATCAGTGTGACGAGTGTCAGAGATACGCTCATGCTCAGCATGATTATGATCGTACCGCCGATCAGAACCATGGAGTTGATCAAAGCCTCAGGTCCGTGATGGACGAACTCCTGCATCCTGTTGAGATCATCGACTATTCTGGACATGAGCTCACCGGTCTTCTTCTGATCGTGAAACTTCATCGACAGCCTCTGAAAATGCTGGTAGAGATCGTTGCGCATATCACGCACACATTCCTGGGCTATGCGGTGGCCGTGATAAATATTGTATCTTCTGATAAGGGCCCTCAGGATGAAGACGCCGAGTGCTATGCCGACCAGCAGGGCCAGACGGCTGAAGTTCTGGTTTGGTATGGCATCATCTATGATCTCCCGCATGATAAGAGGCGGGATCAGAAGTAAAACCGCCGCCACCGCATGCAGAATCTGAACCTTGATAAAGTCAGCTTTATAGTCCTTCAGTGCTTCATTATAAAAGCGCGAGACCATCTCCTTATAGCTGTAGTCATAACCCTCATCATTATTCTCTTTTTTCTTTTTCTCTTTCTCTTTTTCACCGGCCATATTATCAACCCCCCTGAGAATAAAAAACAGCAAGAAAAAACAGTTTATCCAGAACCTGTAATTTCCTCTATGGTAAATAAATTTAAATTTATAAGAAGAGATATTAAGGATGTGAACAGATTATCTTAAGTATTGCCATCTGCAGCTGCAAAATTACCATCCACCTTCATCACAGAATTATACCACAAATACCGCCC
>CAYXAK010000009.1:23935-35652 GCA_964462585.1 uncultured Halanaerobiaceae bacterium | reverse complement strand
GATGCTCTCCACATCTATTTCGTCCAGAGTTTGTCTCACAACCGCCTGTTTTCCTCCTCTATTTTATCGATGATCTTCTCCCCGCCATTCTCCTTAATATGAAAGATATCTCCTCTCTCTATATCCCTTTCTTCCATAAGCTGCAGAGACCTTTCAAATTCCTCCGGCTTGAGCTCCAGGCCAAAATTGCAGTCGGCGGTGATCTCGGGAGGCAGGGGATAAAAGCGCGGACTCAATCCCTCATTCTTCAGGATCTTCTCGCATTTGAGCGAGTGATGGACACCGGGAAACCCGATGAGAATGTATTCTCTCTTCTGCATCTATCTGACCTCCTAGATCCTGACGGTATCCGCCGATGAAATTTTGCTCACTATCTCATGCATATTGCTCACATTACCAGCAGTCAGCTCATCCTTAAGATCGAAATAGTCCAGACAGGTTCCACAGGCCAGTATCTCACAGCCGGCCTCCTCCAGCTCCTGCACTATCTCAGCTGTTGACTCTCGCACCGTCACCAGCTTCACACCCTCATTTATGAATATGAGTGCACGGGGCTTAGGCTCAACGGAGAGCAGTGTGCGCAGAAAACCCTCCATCAGCATTTCGCCCAGCTCTTTCGGTCCCTCGCCCAGTCTGGAGGCGGTTATGAGATAGTTTGCAGCCGGTTTAAAAACAGCATCATCCCCCACCTCTGCTGACTTCGCCGCAGCAGCTTTCTCCATCTCATCACCGCCGCCGGATATATGGAGGATTATCTCCTCATCTTTATCCTCTCTCTTCACGGCAAAGCCCGAATTTTCCGCCATCCTATAGACGTTATCAGCAGCTGTCTCATCATCGAGAACGACATCTACAGAATCAAACTCCTCCAGGGCCTGCCTGGTCTCTATAACGGGCTGGGGACATTCCAGTCCCCGGCAGTCCAGACGTTTCTGGCTCATATTTTCCTCCTCCTTGGCGGTGAGATTGCTGAAGATCTTCTCATTTATTTTATAAAATGAGCTTATCGAATATATAAATGATGCTGATATTTCTCGATACAATTATAACAGAAAGTGAGAGCGAGCACAAGCGGTATTAAAGTTACAGATCCTGCATCTCCTTCCGGGCTTTATCTATGATCCTGTGTATATTTTTATCCTCATTATCTTTGACGGCCAGACCGCATTTGAAAGATGGATTCAAACCATCTATCCTGAGATCATGGGCTGCGGCCTCTATTCGCCCCAGCACCTGCTCTGCCTCCTCACGCCCGGTGCGCGGTAAAATCAGCAAAAATTCATCATCACCCCAGCGGGAGGCTATATCCTGCTTTCTTATCCTGTGGCGCAGCATATCACCTGTCTTTTTCAAAACCTCATTTCCCAGCTCATAACCCGCTTCTTCATTGATCTCCTGCAATCCCTCAACATCCAGCAGAATGAGACTTATGGGCTGCTGGCTGCCTTCATCTATCCTCCTGAACTCCTCACTGGCATATGAGCGGTTGTAGAGGCCGGTGAGCCGGTCGTGAAAGCTCATATATCTCAATTTCTCTTCGGCTTTTTTGCGCTGGCTGATATCGCGAACAAAGGCAAACTCATATTCACCGCCTTCAAACTCAATATAATGGGTGGTAACATGCACGGGAAAAGTGCTGCCATCCTGTCTTTTTAGATCGGTCTCAAATTCCAGCGCTCCCTGTTTTTTCACCGCCCGGAAGCTGGCATCAAGATGACGCTGGCTGGTGAAATTAACATCGATATCATATGTCTTCAGGCCTATGAGCTCCTGGCGGCTGTAGCCCAGTTTCCGGCAGGTTCTCTCATTGGCGTAGATAATCCGCCCCTCGGGCAGAAACCAGAGCACCATCAGCGCTGCATTCTCCACTGCCGAGCGGGCCAGATGCATAAACTCGTGCTCATCCAGATGCTCATGCTCCTTCAGCCATCTCCGCATCTTACTGCTTTCGGTCTTATCAGACAATATATTCTCCCCCTATTCTGAAGTTTTCCCGTCTAAAGAATTCTTTCCGGACTTAAGGCCCGGTTTCCTGCAAGATCTGTACCGATTATATTTAATTATGTTTAATCCTGTTGGATTTTATCAGGTTTTTTGTTATAATCGAACCGATTTATCGGTCCTAAAGTATCCGCAGCATATAACAGACCCGGGGAGCTATGGTTATGAATAAAATTTTGCCGGAAAGCATAAATGTGAAGTTAACAGCAGCTCTGCTGGCAGCTTACTTTTTGCTGGGCTGGCTGATTTTTTTAAATCTGGACTCTCATGCCGGGGAGCTGTTTCTCATCTTCAGCCTCCCCGTCATCACAGCCGCTGCTATCTTCCAGCTCAGAGGAGGAGTGCTGGCAGGAGCGGCCGCCGGGCTGCTGCTTCTCGCCACACCGGCCGGCCTGAACCATATCTCCTCCCGGCTGATAGGCTCCACACTTTATCTGGCGTTGGGGCTTATCTCCGGCGGTGCCTTCAGCTATCTCTATCGAAAGCTGAATAGACTGCGCCTTGTCTCACTCTACGATCCCGGCACAGGCCTGCCCAACCTCTCCTATCTCAAACAGAGGCTGGAGGAGATCTCTTCCAGCAGCCGGGATATACCGCTATACCTGGTTATGCTGGAGATTAACAATCACACCGAGATCATCAGCAGCATAGGCCACAGATGGTCGGGAGATTTTCTCGGTGAGGTGGCCAGCCATATCGAGAGACGCCTGCGGCAGGAAAAGGAGATTCTCCAGCGGGACAGCATCACCTTCGAGGCCTTCAGCATCCATGACGATCGGCTGGCGCTACTAATCGATGAGCTGGACAGGTCAAAGCTGGAGGAGATTGTGGAGAGATTAAACGAGATCCTCACGGAGACCATAGATTTCCACGGCATCCCCCTCTATATCGACACATATATGGGTGTGGCCACTCTCTGCGGTCTTGCCGATTACAGAGAAAAAGAGCCCGACACACTGGCAGACGAGCTGCTGCAGGATAGCTATCAGGCCCTGCATGAAGCCCGCCGCAGCAGCGAAGGTCTGGTCTTTCACAGCGAGTGCATACAGCAAAAAAAGACCGGCCGGCTTCCGCTCCTGGCCGAAGTCGACAGGGCCATAAAAGAAGATCAGTTCACACTCCAGTATCAGCCCCAGATCGCCCTGCCCTCGGGCAGAATAGTGTCGGCTGAGGCTCTGATCAGATGGCATCATCCCCGGCGCGGCCATATACCTCCCGCTGATTTCATACCACGTGTGGAAAAAACGGCTCTGATCAACCGTCTCAGCTACTGGGTTTTGGAGAGAGCGGCTGAGGACCTGCTGATCCTTGAGAAAGAGGGGCTTGAAATCAATATGGCGGTCAACATCTCACCCCACAATTTGCAGAAAGACAATTTTCTGGAAGCTGCCACCACAAAGCTGGAGGAATGTGCTCTAAGCCCCTCACGCTTCGAGCTGGAGCTGACCGAGACAGATGTGATGGAGGAGCTTTCCCGGGGCGGAGATGCCATAGATATGCTGATAGAGGCAGGTTTTAGAGTATCGCTCGATGATTTTGGCACAGGCTATTCTTCGCTCAGCTATCTCAAAAATCTGGATTTTGACTATATAAAGGTCGACCGCTCCTTCGTACACGATATAACACAAAACAGCAAAAGCTACGAGATAGCGAGCACAGCAATCGCCCTGGGCCATCAGTTAAATTCGGAGGTGGTGGCCGAGGGTGTTGAGCAGAAACAAGACCTGGACCTCCTCACCCGCATGGGCTGTGATTTTGCCCAGGGCTATTATATCAGTGCTCCGCTGGATCTGACCGATTTTATCGATTTCCATCTTGAGTGGCAGGGATTTTAAGGTCTGGTGATATAAAAAATTTTTAAGATAAGATATATAAAGCAGTAAATCCCCCGCCGGCTCTGGCTCTTTTCTGAGAGCTGCGGGGGATTTGCTGCTAAAAGATTATTCTGTTCTGACTATCAGCCATCATCTCCTATGGCATCTACGGGACAGTTTTCCAGGGCAGTCTCACACTGCTCCTCTTCCTCGGCATTCTCCGGCTGCTTTTTCACAAAAGCATATCCCTCATCGGACATCTCGAAGTTTTCAGGAGCATCACCCACACAGAGCTCACAGGCGATACAGGTGTCGTCAACATAATAGGAGCCTTCGACGTTTTCCTCAACTTTGTTTTCCTTATCTGCCATCTTTTATACCTCCATATTTAATGTAATTTAAAGTTACTGCTTAAATTAAGGATATTTTAAAAACAGAGGTCTATTCCACTTCTCTGACACCGCTGGCTATCCTGGCCACCCGCTCGGCCAGTGTGGCTGCCATCTCCAGGTCCTCTTCCGCCGGTGTCATGCTGCCGTCAGAGCCGGCGATGGTGGAGGGGCCATAAGGAGAGCCGCCAATGAGCTTATCGGAGAACATCTGCTCATTCTCACCATAGGTCGAGCCCACAAATATCATGCCCAGATGCAGCAGTGGAATCATCGAGGTGATGATGGTGGTCTCCTGACCGCCGTGAACCGTATTGCTGCTGGACATGATACCTGCTACCTTGCCCTCCAGCTTGCCCTCAGCCCAGAGACCGCCGGCGGTATCGATAAACTGCTTGACCTGAGCCGGCATATTGCCAAAACGCGTCGGTATGCCCCAGACAATGCCGTCAGCCCAGACGAGATCGTCATGCTCCGCTTCGGGCACATCGCTCTGGGCCTGGCGGGCTTCATCATAGGCTTCCTGACCGGACATGGCCTCATAGGCCTGCTCCAGCTCGGGCACCTTGCGCAGTTTTACCTCATATTCATCCTTCCCTTCCAGCGCTTCAGCAGCCGCCCGGGACATTGTGAACATATGTCCATATGAACTGTAGTATAAGACGAGCACACGGGTCATAATTTAGCCTCCCATCTATTTTTTTCCATAATATTTCCTGTCTGTTCCTATTTTAATACACTCCCCCACAATTATCAAGTAAACTGATCAACATTCCCGGACCAAGCAGGGAATCACAGTTAAATCTTGAAGCTTATGGTAAGTAAAGATGGGGGGTATGAAAAAAATGGGTATAATCCAGGATATGGCCTATCAAATTTACTGGGGGCTTCCCCTGGCAGGATGGCTGGGAGTGCTGACCTATATCAGCCTTCTCTGCACGGCAGGTGTAATGGTTATGACACGCAGACAGATACGCCGCTTTTCCCTCAAAACTCATAAAAGACTGGCCCAGCTTACAGTACTGCTGGCCACAATTCATCTTGTCTTTGCTATCTCGGTCTATATCTGATCTTCAATCTCTGCTCACACCTTCCCCCGGCGAGCGGGCGGATAAAAACAGATAGATAATACAAAAAATATAATATTGACTTATCATTCCTTTCGAGGTATAATATAATTGTAATAGATAACATTATATCCATGTTATCCGTTCTTAATGCCAGCCGGGGAGGTGAAGACGATGAATGAGGGAATTTTGAGGAAACTGGATCCCCGCCGTATGGACAGAAGGGGCAGGGTTTTGCTGGGAGTTCTTGTGATCGCTCTGGTTGCGGGCGGCTATTACGCTGTCACCGTCAGAAGCGACAGCAGAGTTTCACGGGCTCTGGCCAATATGCCCGCAGGCAGCGTGGAGCTCATAAACGATGCCGGTGAAACCATCACACTCAATGTCAAGATTGCCGAGACAGCAGGAGACAGAAGCACCGGATTCAAAAACTCCGGCAGCCTGACTGTGGAAAACACCGTGATCTTTATGCGCTATACCATAAATACCATAGCAGGCCATACCATGGAGAATGTCAGAGCTCCGCTGGATATTGCTTTTTTCAATGAAAACGGAGATCTGATTGAAGTGGTCCAGACCGAGCTGAACACCGGTGAGAGATACAGCCCGGCCGACAGGGTCCGCTACCGCTATGCCATTATGGCCCACAGAGGGTTTATGAATGAGATGGGTATAAGCGTTGAGGGGGAGGCCCGGCTGCTGCCCGATACGCTGAGCCGCGAGGTCTAATCACCGCCAGCGCAGACTGAAAGACAGACCGCCAAAAAAATAAGGGGGTAAATAATCGATGTCGGAGACAAATTATCTCATGGAGGAGATGAGCTGGCCAGAGGTGGAGAGTGCACTGGAAGATGTGAGTGGAGTTTTAGTTCCCGTTGGTTCACATGAACAGCACGGTCCCCATCTGGCCGAGAGTTCCGATGCCATTAGAGCCGAAAGATTTGCCGGACTTCTGGGGGAGAGGATGTATCCCGAACTTCTCATAGCTCCCACGATCAATCTAGGCGTATCACAGCATCACATGGCCTTTCCCGGCACCATAACGCTCAGACCATCCACACTGCAGTCAATACTCTTCGATGTGGTAAAATCACTCCACCAGCACGGCCTGGAAAGATTCATAATTTACAACGCCCACGGGGGCAACACCGCCCCTATTGAGGTGGCCATGGAGGAGATCCGGGCGGAGCTGGATGTGAAGCTGGTCAGCCTCATGCATTCCGACTTTGTGGGGGATATGATAGATGAGCTGGTAGAATCGGAGACCTACGGTCACTCCTGTGAATATGAAGTCTCAGAAGTCCTCCATCTGGCCCCGGAGAGAGTCGATGAGGAGAATCTGAGCTCCGGTGAAGTGAAGGAGTTCTGCTCGACTTATATGGATACCGAAGCCAGCATAGCCGCTGACTTCCACGAGCTCACAGCCAATGGTGCTCTGGGCGATGCCAGAAAGGCCAGCCGAAAGCTGGGCAAAAAGATTATAGAAGCTGCCCTGGATGAGGTCGAGAAATTCCTGCAGGCCTTTCTCAACGATTTTTCCTGATCAGTCCATCATTATGACTGGTTTAATAACACTCTCGGGCTTTTCTATCATCAGATCAAAGGCCTCTTTCAGCCCCTGCCAGCCGTAAAATCTATGGGTTATGAGGCCGGTGGGATCGAGCCGATCATATTTTATCAGCTCCAGCAGGCGCTCCATCCTGATGCGCCCGCCTGTATAAAGGCCGCGGCGCACCTGACGCAGCTTGCGCTGATTTCTTTCAGGCAGACCGGTCAGCTCGATCTCTTTGCCCTGCCTGCCGTAATTTAGATCGACCACTATGCCGGCCGGGGCGGTGCTCTCCACCGCAGAGGACATGAGGCTCAATCCGCCGGTGACTATGGAGACATCACATCCTTTTGAATCCGTTATTTCTGCTATTCTATCCGCTGTATTTTCCGAGGGCAGCACCCGGTCGGTCATGCCCAGCTTATCGGCCACGGGTTGGGCCAGAGGCTTATCTCCCACAGCAATTATCTGACCTGCTCCTCTGAGGCGGGCTCCGGCTATGGCCATAAGGCCGGCGGCATCCAGACCGAATACAGCCACGGTCATGCCCGGTCTGATTTTAGCCAGCTCGGCCCCGTGCAGGCCGGTGCTGACACAGTCTGATACCATAACCGCCGCCTCAAGAGAAATATCATCGGGCAGATGGGCCAGATTGAGATCGGCCCCGTTCACGTGAAATACCTCACTAAATACTCCGGAACGGCCCTCTTTGAAGCGAAAACCATCGATTCTGCCCTCGCCCTGGCGGTAGAGCCAGCGCTGTATCTCCAGACCGGGCCAGTCGGGTGTTACTGCCGGCACCACAACTATATCACCGGGGGAAAAATCCTGCACATCCCTTCCCACTTCAATAACTTCGGCCACAGCCTCGTGGCCCAGCACTTTTGCTCTGCCTGCTTCCATATTATCATCGTGAAATACGCGAGCTATATCATCGGGACATATCGAGAGGGCGAGCGGCTTCAGGATAGCATCACCAGGTCCGCATTCCCTCTTCTCTCTTTCTATCCAATCCACCCTTCCCGGACCCCGGCGGGCCAGAGCCCTGAAGGTGGTCTTATTCCGTTCTCTGCAGATGGCCAATTTGATCACCCCAAAATTGTGTATTCATTCACATTTGTTTCGGTTAATACTATAACATGTTAAAAGGGTTATATCAACGCCCGGGGCGAAGTATTTAAATTAAGATTTGTGGGATAATTGGCACTATTCTGCAGCAGTACGGCTCTTCTTGTTCTGACAGTTTAGAAGCCTCTGGTTTCAACTATTTCAAATACCGCTTCTTCGAGAAGCGTGCGTATGACCAGATTTATTACCTCCTGTTCACCGCGACCTGTCTCAAATTCAACTATATTATCCCCCATAAAGGAGAAGGTCTCGACACCAACTCTCTCGCCCTCTATCTCTCCTTTGAAGCTCTCGGCCCAGACTACCTCGCCGGAGGTGGTCTCGACCAGCCGCAGATCGATAGCGGTTGTGGCCAGAGCGTATTCCTTGCTGCCGCCCAGACCGCCGATGGAAAGACCTATACCTCCCGTTTTTTTATCGACCTGATACTCTGTGATCGAACCGTCTATGATATAATCTGCACCTGTCATCTCGCCCACCATAGGACCCTCGCCCGCACTGAGGCGGTTTTCTGTCTGCAGGTTCTGCTCGTTCATAAAATCATTGAATCCGGCCCTATCCAGCACCTGAAACTGGCGGGAACGCTGCAGGGCTGTTATGAGCATATCGGTGGCTCCCTGAGTTACCACCGAGGAGCCCATATCCTTCATCTGGCCCGTGTTATCAGTGATCGAATATACGGCCAGAGCTGGTTTTTCCTCCTGTTCACGGGACGGCAATGCTGCCAGCAGCTGGGTGGCAGTGGTGACATTGGGCTCACCCGAGATAATCTCATCGGAATCGGCCAGTATCTGCTGCATGAGTGCTTTACGTTCTTCCTCGTCGAGCTCATTCAGATCATCGATCTCGGCTATGTCCACCATATCTCCGGCTGCTGAAGGAACTGCAGTAAATGCCATCAGCAGTATAAATAATGCTGAGCTCAGTAAAAGTGTGCTTTTTCTTTCTTTAATCTGCTTCATCTCTCTGCACCTCCTGACCCGCGTTAAAATCCAAATTTGAAACCTGTGCCCACATGGATGTCGGTATCGCTAAAGCTGCCACCTTCATTTATACCCCTGGCTTCCAGGAAGAGATTATCGGTCAGATTCAATCCGACAAAAAGATGATAATCTGCCCTGCCCGTCAGCTCTCCCCCGGCTCCTAAATAGATACGCTCGTGGGGCAGAAATGAGAGCGAGAGAAAGCCCATGATATCTTCGGCCTGTCGCATATAGTATAGCTCACTGACCAGCCTGAGCGGCCTGCCCGCCGGTGCCATCAGCTCATTCTCCAGCCTCAGGCCGGGATTGAGTATGATATCAGTAGCGCTGAAGCTGGTGAATGCCACACCGAAATGGTTGCCGTGATAGGTCGGGATAGCCTCTTCCTGCTCCAGCCGGCGTGAGGCCTCTATCAGCTCCAGTCTCTCCTCCATATCATCTTCAGCCTGCAGAGTTCCTCCCGGCAGCAGTGAGATTATGAGCAGGCTTAAAACGGCTGTCAGCATTATTTTTTTGCTCATAATAATTCTCCTTTCCCGGAAACTCAAATTTTACAGATCATACTCGGGATTTATCCAGGAATCTTCAGAATAGGTTATCACATCAGTTTCACCGGTAATTAAATTGGTTATCTCTATCGTAACAACACCCGTATCTTCATCATGATCCACATAGATATTGAGATCACCAACATCGACGTCAAACTCATCCTCCAGCTCACCTTCATCGCCTGTTATCCGATCGATAAGGTTGCGCTGAATCCGGCTCATCAATCTCCTCTCCAGGCGCTCACGAAAGGTATCAATAGGATCTTCCTCCTCTTCTACCATTCCGTCCTGCTGTTCTGCTATACCCTTGGCCACCTGCCGGGCATTGGGATTGTGAAATGTCCGAAAGCTCCAGCTCATGGTGTAGGTTTCCGCCAGTGTTCCGCCTGGAAAGGCTGCCATAAGCATGAGTGCCAGAGCCAGCACTAACAGCGTGGAAAAAATCACTCTTCTCTGCATCAGCTATACCTCCTCCAGAAAATTATAGAATATCCGGGGACGTTATCTGGAGATACAGACAGTGCTGACAGCGCCCCCGGATATTTTCAATCACTCTTTGTTATTTAATCTGGATCTCTAAAGCCCCAGTATAACTTCCAGATAATTATCATTTCCGTTCTGTTCTATCTCGGTCTCTTTGTAATCGCCTATCTGAATAACACTGGCCTGATGACCATCGCCATACTGCTTTATGAGGGCGGAATTGTATTCACCGTCCTGTTCAATACTGGCCTCATTATTAGAGCCTTTCTGGCCTATAATTCCCCTGTTGTAAAAACCATACTGTTCGATGGAGGCCAGATTATCATCACCCTTCTGGACGATCCCACCTTTGTTTTGCCCGCCGTACTGGTATATATCACCTTCATTTTCATCGCCAAGCTGATATATTCCGGCCCAGTTGGGCCCATCCTGGTGGATATCGCCCCGATTGTGATCACCCTCCTGGTAGATAAAAGCTGTCGGCTCCACTTCGGGGGGTTTTTCTCCGGGTGGTTCGGGCTCACCCGGCTCTCCCGGCAGAAAGGGGTTCATATAGCCGGGGAATTCACCGGGCCCGGGAAAGGGCATGCCCGGATCTGGATCACCGGGTGGCGGGTCTCCCCAATCACCCGGTGGTCCACCGTTGCCGGGAGGGCCTGCTTCCCCGGGAGGGCCAGAGGCTTCCACCACTGCAGTCCAGCTCATGGCCAGTGCCAGTATGATTATAAATGACGCCAGCATGAATTTTCTCGCCATACCGGCACCTCCTAATTATGATATTTTAATATTATATTCTCTTCTATTTAGTCACCAGCTACGCCGGTCTGAGTGATGAGACCTTGATTGCTATTGCCCTGCTGCGTTATGGATGCTGAAAATCCAAAGGCTTCATTCTGATCTACTATAGCTTCATTCAGCTCACCCTGCTGATCAACCGTGGCTTCATTACCCCAGCCGGCCTGCTCGACCAGAGCAGCATTCTTATTCCCGGCCTGGGATACATCAGCATGCTGATAGGAGCCTGTCTGAGCTACTCTGGCATAGTTTAATTCGCCTTCCGACTGCATTACATATACTTCGTGATCATCACCCTGCTGGCTGGTTCTTATCCGGTTGGTAACACCGTACTGGGTGATATCAGCCAGAGATCCTGCTCCACCCCACTGGCTGACACGGACAAAGCTGTCATCTGCATCCTGGGCGATATGGGCAACCATATCATCGCCGTTTTGTCCTATGCCGGCATAGTTTTCATATCCGGTCTGTTCGATATCGGCCAGATTGAACGTGCCGCGCTGATTCACTTCAGCTTCACCCAATAATCCAGTCTGCTCGATAAAAGCTTCATTGTACTCGCTGTCTCCTTCTACTCCACCCGATCTTTGATCAATACCCTGTCCTATATGGGCGAAGTTCTCTCCGCTCTGGAATATATCAGCCAGATCATTATCGCCCAGCTGAATTATCTCGGCATTGAGGCCGTTCTCATAGGGGACATCGCCTAAATACTCACCGGTGTTGATATACCAGTCAGCATCGAAATCCGGAAATGCCGCCACAGTTGAAGTCATGCCGAAGACAAAGACCAGAGCCAGAGCCATCACCATCAGTTTGCTTGAAAGTCTCATCTTATCTTCCTCCTCTTTGGATTTTATTGAAAATGATTCTTGCTAATTACTCTACTTATAAATATATCACTTTTTCCTTTAAAAGCAATATTATACTTCATTTCTTTTATCTGTTATGGCAAATAAC
>CAYXAK010000009.1:22428-23835 GCA_964462585.1 uncultured Halanaerobiaceae bacterium | reverse complement strand
TTTCCTTTAAAAGCAATATTATACTTCATTTCTTTTATCTGTTATGGCAAATAACACTCTTTTCGGACATCAGGGCTCAGGCGCTTCTATACTGGCAGTCGAGATGTACGGAATCGGCATTTAGCCGGCGCTCGAACTCTTTTTTAACCCGCTCACCCACACTCTCGATCTGCACGGGATAGATATCGGTGCCCAGCATAATATAGTGGCCCTGCTGCCATTTTGTGATAACATCGGAAGAGCGAAGATAGCGGTTGAGCACCTGTCTCAGCACGATCTCAGCCCGGTTTAAAGCTGAGGGTTTCTCCCCTTCCAGCCGGAAATGAACCAGAAAGATCTCCTCCTCTTCTCTTTCCGCCTTTCTCCTCTCCAGATCATATATCTGACTGAACTCCCCGGGCTGGCACTCATAGGCGTTCTCTGCACTGTATTCTGCGTCATCCAGAAATGAAGCCGGGCTGTGGCTGATATCAAGCTCCACCAGCTCCGAAATTTCATCATCTTCCTCCCCGCCTGAAATCTCCCCTCCTCTGCGGGTTAAAGCCTGCATCTCCTGCGCCTGAAAGATGGCCTGTCCGGGCTGATTGTTCTCCTTATAGGTTTTGATAAGCTCTTTATGCATATCAGTCTGCAGCGGATGTCGGTTGAGGGCCTTTCTGTAGATCTCAATTGCCTTTTGATATCTCTCGTCCTCTCTGAACAGCTTCCCGGCAGAGACCACAGCTTCCAGATAAATACGCCGGTATCTTTCCCTCAAATCCCGGAAAATATTCTCTTCCAATTTCTGGCTGGCCAGGAACTGATCCCGATAAATGTTGAGACCCTCCTGGTAGAGATTTAAGGCCCGATCTTTTTCGCCCGCTCTTTCAGCTTTGCCGGCCTCCATCAATAGATCAGAAAAATGATCGCTATCCAGCCAGTAGGGGCTCTCTGCTCTCAGGTGATAGCCGCCGCTGCCGTTGGCAATATAGGTAAAATCCTCACTCTGTATATCACGGCGCAGCTGATATATTAGCGATCTCAGCGACTGACGGGGAGCTTCATTCTTTTCCAGATCCAGCTTATCTATCAGCTCTTCTATCGTCACCTTATCCTTTCTGAATAGGAGCAGCAAAAACAGCTTCCAGCGCTTGTTCAGGGCTCTGCTCCGCCCTGAATAGAGCACATTATCTCCTTTTTTGATGAGAAGGTCGCCCAGCACATAGATTTTTAGTCTGACAAATTTTGTTTTCATTGCCAACACACCTCTTTCACTGGAATCTATATTCAATATACCATTATCAGTAATAATAACCAATGACAGAAGATATAACAGTATTATGTTATGGGATATGATATTAATATTTTCTCTGGCACTCCCATTACATCACTGCTGACATAGATAAAGCCACCCCTGATGGGGTGGCT
>CAYXAK010000009.1:3542-22328 GCA_964462585.1 uncultured Halanaerobiaceae bacterium | reverse complement strand
GCACTCCCATTACATCACTGCTGACATAGATAAAGCCACCCCTGATGGGGTGGCTGTTAGTAAATAATTTTGCAGAAGGATAATCTTCCGCTTTATACATCCCTATTATAAAACTATAACCATAAAAAATTCTATCTAAATTCCAGGTTTTCAACTTCAAAACTCATATCTAAATCCTCTTCTGAAGATGAATAATCATAGCTGATAGCCATGACAAAATCTTCGAATTCTGCCAGCCTTATGATGGTACTGTCAACTCCTCCTACGACCATATCTTCTAATTCTACCCTGATAACATCTACTTCTCGGCCAAATAACGATTGCTGACTCCGGCTGACATCACCCCTCTGAGCAAAGGTTTCCACTGTTAGATCTGCAAAATTATAGAAGGGAAACATAATTGATGTGATCATTGTCTCACCCATCATTCCAGCCATCTCTGCCGGTATAATCTCTCCATCAACATCCATCTGAATAATTTCCTCTCCATCATGCCAGATCTTTAGAGAAGAAAATGCCTTTTGCTCCTGCTGTTCGGCTGTCATTGAAAATCCCAGGACATCTGCCTCTATTCCCTGGACTTCCTCCATACCCTGATGTTCATACTCCATCAGTGAATCCTGAACCCTCTCTCCACCCTCATATACTTCAATCCTGTAATCCAGCCGCTCAAATAGATTTATCAGCTCACTTACTTCCGTTGGGGTTTCCAGTTCTTCCATCGGCAATTCTTCCGGATAGTCCTGGGCATTAATGGTTCCCAGACCGGCGACAAATGTGACAACTAAAATAATCATCACACCCAGATATCCCTTTCTACTGAAATTAATTTTAACCATCCCCTTTCTTTTATTATTCCATCTTTTTTCACTCAGCTGATCTTCTGAAAATTCGCCCGCCAAAGGCACCTTATAAACTGCTCACTGATAAGCCTTTACCATCATTAGAATCCAGAGTATAATTCCCGCCGAGAACATCATGATTGAACTTAAATGATTCCTGCTAAATATTCTGTTTATAAATATATCACTATTCTCAGCATAAGCAATATTATACTTCATTTCTTTTATGTGTTATGGCAGATAACACTTTTTATCCGCTGATGACGTCGGAGAACCACAGATAGCGGCAGGTCCGCCCCCTGACATAGAGAAAGCCACCCCTGATGGGGTGGCTGTTAGATTCGTATATTCTCACAGAATTAGAAACAGGCGAAGCCTATTTCATACTTCTTCATATTCGTAACTCAGATTTACATCTGAGGGTGGAAAACTATCACGATAGCTGCGGTCGATGCGTTCGAGTATTATACCTATATCCTCTTCCTCCATGCCGGATATGAGCAGCAGAAAATGCCGGGGTTTCCAGCGGGATACAATGTCCGCTGCTCGCAATTTTTCCTGGAGCACCTCACGCAGTATCACTTCCGCTTCTCTCATCCGCGCCGGCGATTCTCCTTCTGTCAGCCTGAACTGTATAAGATAGAGGGGGGAATGGGATCTTTCCGCTCTCCTCTTTTCCAGAGCATAGAAATTATTGAAGGTGAGCGGACCGCACTCCATTATCCGCTCATTCTCAATGATATTATGATCGAGAAATCCCGCAGGTGAAGAACCCCGATCTGCGGGCAGCCGGTGTCTGATCTCCATCTCCAGTTCAGAAGGCAGTTCCATATGAGAGTTCTTCAGAAAGGAAGCCGCCTCTTCCGCCCTGACTAAAGCCATATCGGGCCTCCCCTGCTTTTTGAAGGCGGTGACTAAATCCAGATACAAATCAAGACTGTAGGGATGAATCTGCAGGGCGGTCTCATAGAGGTCTATGGCCTCATCATAATTATTGCGGTCCGCATTTAGCTCACCGGCCTCCTGCACGGCCTCTAAATAGAGCTGGCGATACTCCTGCCTCCTGTCAATTATCTGTTTGCATTTTAGCTTCTGGCCATCCAGAAAACCGCCGCGATAGAGATCCAGTGCCCGCCGGTAAAAATCCAGAGAGCGCCTCTCTTCATCCTCGTCCCGGGCTTCGCGCGCCTTTTCCACCAGGCCGGTAAAATAGCGGCTGTCCAGCCAGTAACAGGAATCGGAATTGAAACTGTATCCCCCCTCTTCGCTGAGAATAAAATCACAGCCGCTGATATTTAGCTCCTGTCTCAACCTGTAGACAAGTGTCCTCAGTGACTGTTTGGGCGTGACATTTTTATCCAGATCGAGCCTGTCTATGAGGTAGTGATAGCTGAGAGTTTCTCCCCGTCTGAAAAGCAGCATAAGAAAGAGCCGCCACTCCTTGTTCAGCTGCCTGCCCTTACCCGAAAAGAGCAGCTCTTCCTCCCGGCGCACGAGCAGATCACCGAAAGTATATATGTAGAGCTTCTCATAACTTGTTTTCAATATGCCCACCACCGATTATGAAAATAATTGAAATCTGACATGATATTCTAAATTGTAAAAAAATTATATCATGAAACAATTATAAAGTCAAGTTATTTGCTCGGCTTTCTTCTTTATCCCCTCAATTTTCAAATCATCACGCCATCCGATATAATTAAAGTGAAATGTCTTCATCTGTGCAAAATAGACGATTTGAGTAATTTTCCGGCATATAGTAAAATTTTTACGAAGGGGGATAAAGAGCCATGAAAAATTACGAGGATTATTCTCTCAAAGAGTTCGCCGATACACTATCTTCTCAGGAGCCCACACCGGGAGGCGGCTCTGCCGCCGCTGTCAGTGGAGCTCTGGCCGCCTCTCTGCTTTTGATGGTGATAAGGGTGACTGAAAACAGTCCCGATCTGGACAGATATCAGGACAATCTGGAGGCCAAAAAAAAGCGGGCCCTGGAGCTCATCGATGAGGATGCTGACAGCTTCAACGAAGTTATGAAGGCTTTCCGCCTGCCCCGCGAGACCGAGGAGGAGCGGGAACAAAGGGCTGAGAAAATTCAAGCCGCCTTTAAAACAGCAGCCGCCACACCTCTGGAGATGATCAAACTCAGTGTCGATGTGGCCGAGCTGGCCGTGGAGGTGGCGGAAAAGGGCAATGACAATGCCATCACAGATGCCGCCGCCGGAGCCATCGCAGCCCGGGCAGCAGCCGATATAGCCTACTATAATGTCATGATTAACCTGGAATCGATCGAAGATGAAAAATTCGTGGAGCGCACCGGCGGCAGAGCTCACGATCTCAAGCTCAGAGCCGCAAATCTACTCGAAGAGGTCATAGCTACGACCGAGGAAAACATCGATATACTGGGGAGTGATTGGCAGTGAAAAAGATAATGGAATGTGTGCCCAACTTCAGCGAAGGACGGGATCAGGAGAAGATAGACAGAATCGTCAGGCCGCTGGAAGAGGCCGAAGATATCATGGTGCTGGATACCGCCCCGGATGAGGACCACAACCGCCTGGTGGTGACGATGATAGGCACACCCAAAGCCCTCAAGGAAGGCATGCTTGAAGCTATGGAAGAGGCTATTGAAGTGATCGATATGGAGGAGCATTCCGGCGGCCATCCCCGCATGGGAGCAGTGGATGTCGTGCCCTTCACCCCCGTGCGCAATGTAAAGATGGAAGAATGTGTGCAGACGGCCAATGAACTGGCCAGCAGAGCAGCCGAAAAATTCGACCTGCCCATCTATCTCTACGAGGAGGCGGCTAAAAGTCCCGAACGCGAAAATCTGGCCCATATCAGAAAAGGTGAATACGAAGGCTTCAAGGAGAAGATCAAAGAGCCCGAATGGGAGCCCGACTACGGCCCCCGGAAACTGCACGAATCAGCCGGCGCCACCGTGATAGGTGCCAGAATGCCGCTGGTGGCCTTCAATGTAAATCTCGACACAGAAGATGTGGAGATAGCAAAGGAGATAGCCCGCAGGGTCCGCCATTCCAGCGGAGGTCTGCGCTACTGCAAGGCTATCGGGCTGGAGCTGGAAGAAAAGGGCATGGTCCAGGTCTCGATGAATATGACCGACTACACTAAAACCGGCCTCTATCAGAGCTTTGAGATGATCAAATTTGAAGCCGAGCGCTATGGTGTCGATATCGCCGGCAGCGAACTCATAGGGCTTCTCCCCTCACAGGCCCTTTTCGATGTGGCCGAATACTATCTGGGACTGGATGATTTCTCCCCCGATCAGATCATGGAGAACAGACTGCTGGAGGAACTTTAAGATGGGCGATTTGATAATAACCAATATAGGAGAGCTGGCCACACCCCGGGGCAGCTCAGCCCGATCAGGTGCCGACATGGATGAGATTGAAGTTATAGAGGATGCGGCCATCGTCATCAGGGATGGCCGCATAGAAGCTGCCGGCCCCCGGGAAGATCTGTTGGAGAATCTCGACGATTATACCTGTCCTGTCCATGATGCAGGGGGCCGGGCTGTCATACCCGGCTTTATAGATCCCCACACCCATTTTATCTTTGCCGGCAGCAGGGCAGATGAGTTCAGCTGGCGGCTTGAGGGTGTCTCCTATCAGGAGATCATGGCCCGGGGCGGCGGCATAGTCAACACCGTGGAGGATACCAGATCCGCTTCCCGCCGTAAGCTCTACAGTCTGGGTCAGAAGAGGCTGGAGCATATGCTTGAGCTGGGCATCACCACCGTCGAGGGCAAAAGCGGCTATGGGCTCGATCGTGATACGGAGATAAAGCAGCTGGAGGTCATGCAGGCTCTGGACAGAGATCACGAGGTTGACATCGTCCCCACCTTTATGGGCGCTCACGCCCTGCCGGCGGAATACGAGGATGACAGCACCGCCTTTATCGATTATATGATCGAGGAAGTTCTGCCCGAGGTGGCCAGTCGCGATCTGGCCGAATTCTGCGATGTCTTCTGCGAGGAAGGAGCCTTTTCCCGGGAGGAGAGCCGAAGAATGCTCCAGGCCGGGCGCAAACACGGGCTCAAACCGAAGATACACGCAGATGAGATAACCGATATGGGAGGTGCCGGCCTGGCCGCCGAGCTGGAAGCTGTTTCGGCCGAGCATCTACTCAAAATCTCAGATGAGGGGATGGAGGCTCTGGCCCGATCTGAAGTCATGGCCGTGCTGCTGCCGCTCACGGCATTCAGCCTGAAGGAAGAATATGCCCCGGCCCGCAGCCTGCTGGAAAAGGGGGCGGCCGTGGCCCTGGCCACCGACTTCAATCCCGGCAGCTGCTATACACAGTCACTGCCATTACTTCTGGCCACAGCCTGCCTCTACATGGAGATGACACCGGCTGAAGCCCTGACCGCGGCCACTCTCAACGCCGCCGCTGCACTGGACAGGGCCGGTGATAGGGGCTCTATCGAGCCCGGCAAAAAAGGAGATCTTTTAGTCCTCTCCGCCCCATCCTACCGGCATCTTCCCTATCAGATCGGCACCAATCTGGTCCGGACAGTCATTAAGGAAGGGCGCATAGTCCAGGAAGATTGAATTATTTTAAAGTCGTAGATATTTTGCAGTTCTAAAACTGCATCTTTCAAAACTCAAAGGGGGAATCAGCATGAATTCTCAAAATCCCGGCAGCCTTGAGGATATCAATCTCAAAGTGGATGAGGCCATGAAGATCAAGCTGCCGCCGGAGCTGCCCGAACCCACAGAATTCCGCGACGGCATCCGCCGGGCACCAAAGCGGGATCTCAATCTAACCCAGGAGGAGATGGAACTGGCTTTAAAGAACGCCCTCCGCTATATTCCGCCCGAAATCCACGATGAGCTGGCACCGGAGTTCATGGAGGAGCTGCTGGAACGGGGCAGAATTTACGGTTACCGCTACCGCCCCCAGGGCAATATAAAGGCCAGACCCATCGATGAATATGAAGGCAATACACTGGAGGGAAAGGCCCTGCAGTTTATGATCGATAACAACCTGGATTTCGATGTGGCCCTCTATCCCTATGAGCTGGTCACATATGGTGAGACGGGCCAGGTCTGCCAGAACTGGATGCAGTACCGGCTGATCAAGAGATATCTGCAGGAGATGACCGAAGATCAGACACTTGTGGTGCACTCGGGCCATCCCCTGGGGCTTTTCCCCTCTAAACCGGAGGCGCCCAGGGCCATAACCACAAACGCTCTGATGGTGGGTATGTTCGATGACCCCGATCATTTCAACAAAGCCGCCGCTCTCGGTGTGGCCAACTACGGCCAGATGACGGCCGGAGGCTGGATGTATATCGGTCCCCAGGGCATAGTCCACGGCACCTATAATACTATATTAAACGCCGGGCGCAAGTTTCTGGATAATGACTATGATGAGGATCTGAGCGGACAGCTCTATGTCACATCAGGGCTGGGCGGTATGAGCGGCGCCCAGGCCAGGGCCATCGAGATCGCCGGCGGTGTGGGTGTTATAGCCGAGGTCGATAAATCCCGCATCGAGACCAGACTGGAACAGAACTGGCTGAGCAGATGCTCCGATGATCTGGATGAGATCTTCCAGTGGGTGGAGGATTACCGCCAGAGCGGTGAAGCAGTCTCCATAGGCTATTACGGTAACGTGGTCGAACTTCTGCAATATATCGTGGAACACGATATCGAAGTCGATCTCCTCTCCGATCAGACCTCCTGTCATGAGGCCTATTCCGGAGGCTATATCCCTGTGGGGCACAGTTTCCAGGAGGCCCGGAAACTGCTTGAAGAAAACCCGGAGGAATTCCGCCGGAAAGTTGACAGATCGCTCAAGGAACACTACCGCTGTTTGAAGGAGATTGTGGACGGGGGAGCCTACTTCTTCGACTACGGCAACAGCTTCCTCAAGGCGGTCTACGATGCCGGCGTCAGAGAGATAGCGCTCGATCCGGAAAATCCCGATAAGGGCTTTAAATTTCCCTCCTATGTGGAGGATATAATGGGGCCCATCTGTTTTGATTACGGCTACGGACCCTTCCGCTGGGTATGCCTCAGCAACGATAAGGAAGACCTGCGCAGAACTGACAGGGCGGCCATGGAATGCATCGATCCCGACCGCCGGGCCCAGGACTACGACAACTACCACTGGATAAAGGATGCCGGGGATAATGATCTGGTTGTGGGATCCCAGGCCCGCATCCTCTACGCCGATGGACCCGGTCGGGTAAAGATAGCGCTGAAATTCAACGAGATGGTGCGCCGGGGCGAGGTCGGCCCCATCATGCTGGGGCGCGATCACCACGATACAGGTGGCACCGACTCCCCCTTCCGGGAGACAGCCAATATCAAGGACGGCAGCAATATCATGGGCGAGATGTCCATCCACTGCTTTGCCGGCAATGCCGCCCGGGGTATGACACTGGCCGTGCAGAGCAACGGCGGCGGTGTCGGCATCGGCAAATGCTTCAACAGCGGCTTCGGTCTGGTACTGGACGGCAGCCGCCGCGTCGATGAAATCATCAAATCCTCTGTGGACTGGGATGTGCACGGAGGTGTGGCCCGCAGAGCCTGGGCCCGCAACGAGAACGCTATCGAGACCATGCTCGACTGGCAGGACAACAAAGAAGGGCTCGGTCACGCCACTCTGCCCTATCAGGCCGAAGAGGACTTCATCGCTGAGACCGTGGATGAAGCTCTTCAGGAAAGAAACAGGGATTAAATTATGCGCTATCTCGGTGTCGACGGCTGTAAAGCCGGCTGGCTGGCAGCAGGCCGTAAGGGGCCTGATCTCAGCGAAGAATCTGCTGAAAACAGGATAAAGGTCCAGCTTTATTCAGATATTGAAAAACTCTGGCAGGATAATCCCGGGGCCCGCCTGATACTGATAGATATGCCTTTAGGCCTTAAGGAAACAGGGCCGGAGGAAAGGCGCTGTGATAGAGAAGCCCGCTCCCGTCTGGATAAATTTAAATCCAGCATCTTCCCCGTCCCCTGCCGCCAGGCCCTCAAGGCTGAAAGCTGGGAGGAAGCCAATGAGATAAATAAGCGGGTGAGAGACAAGGGTTTGAGCAAACAGTCCTGGCATATAGCAGCCAAGATTGCCGAACTGGATGATTTTCTGGCCAGCCATCCCCGGGCTGAGAATATTATGCGGGAATCACATCCTGAGCTGGCCTTCTGGGCTTTAAACCGGGGCAGTGAGATGGAGCACAAAAAGCATGAGGAAGCCGGCCTGAAGGAGAGAAAAAAGCTGCTGGAAGAATACATACCGTCAGCTTCACAGCTGGCGGAAAAAGCCGCCGAAGAATTCAGCGGCAGCAGGGTGGGCAGTGATGATATTCTCGATGCCCTGGCGCTTCTGGCCGCAGCCCTTGAAGGCCAGCAGAAGGATCTGGTATCGCTGCCGGCGGTGGCAGAATATGATCCCCGGGGGCTGAGGATGGAGATAGTCCATCCCCCTCTCTGTTGAAATTTGATTGAATTATGTGCTTCCATATACGCAGAAATACAGGAATCAGAGAAAGGTGAGCTGATATTGATGAGCGAAAAAGAGAATAATTCTGGAATTGTTAACGGGGGAAAATTTCATATCTACACAGGTGACGGCAAGGGCAAGACCACAGCCGCACTGGGGCTCAGCCTGAGAGCACTGGGGGCCGGCTGGAGTGTCTTTTTCACCCAGTTCATCAAGGGCAGACATTACAGTGAGCTGGATATGCTGAAAGACCTGGAAAATATCGAGGTTGAACAGTTCGGCCGGCGCTGCTTTATCAGAGAAAAGCCCTCCAAAAAGGATATCGAGCTGGCCCGAAAAGGGCTGGAGAAGGCGGGCCAGATTCTAAAGTCCGGTGATTATGATCTGGTGGTGCTCGATGAGGCCACCATCGCCCTCCACTATGAGCTATTTTCGATCGATGAGCTGCTGGAAAAAATCTCCGCAAGGGCACCGGAAGTAGAGGTTGTAGTCACCGGCAGATCGGCGCCGGATCGGCTCATCGAAGCCGCCGATCTGGTCACCGAGATGACGAAGATAAAGCATTATTTCGATGAGGAGGTTAAGGCCCGCACCGGTATCGAGAAATAGAGCTGAAGACATAAAATCAAAAGGCCGGGCGGCCACCCCGAATCCGGGGCAGGCCGCCCGACTTTCTTTCAGCACAGACTTTTACACAAAACCGGTCTTATTGATGTTCTTTGCTTTATTATTTGTCTTCAGCCAGCCTTCCCTTATATGGTTCGTCTACGGGTTTACCTTTGGGCCCTTCCGGTCCCTCGAACTTTCTGTCCCAGCCTGTGAGGCCGGCGATGAGGAGGACCAGCAGCAGAGCGAAGCCGTAGAATACATAGGGTGTGAGCTGGGTGGGTGTGACAGCCTCAACAAAATCGTATTCCAGAGCCTGTGCTTCAATGGTTGTTACAAGGAGCAGCAGCCCACCACTCCAGGGAAAGACATAACCCAGAGAAGAGGTGGGGCCGTCGAGGAATGCCGCCCTGCGGTAGGGATGCAGGCCATAATCCTCACCCATCTCCCTTACGAAGGGCGCGGCAGCAACCTCAGCTGCGGTATTGATAGTTATTACGGTGTTCATCAGTGAGACCACAGCCCAGTAGGAAAGCTCCACCCGCCAGAGCAGCCCTTTGATCCTGCTGCGGGCAAAATTCATGATATCTCTCATGGCGCCGCCGAGCTGGATCAGATGCCCCATGGACACAATTAACATAATCAGTATTGCGTATTCCACATAGCCGGCAATTCCATCGATCAGAGCCCCGGACATGGTCATCTCCTGGAAATCAAAATGGACCATATCGCTGAGAGGTGCCAGGCCCAGAATGAGGTTCATGACGAACCCGACAGCGATACCCCAGCTCAGTGAGACGATCAGATGATAACCGCTAAAAGCCACAAATAATACCACGGCAAAGGGGATTAAAAGCCACAGCCCGGAGGGATCGGCATAATCGGCAACTATCTCCGCTCCCCCGACGTCTGCGGCAGCTTCTGGAGCTCCACCCACCAGCAGATACAGAAGTATTACAGGTATGGCAGCTATGATTACGTATTTGAAGCGGTAGCGCACAACTCCCGGAACATCGGTCTCCTGCGTGGCCGCCGAGACGATGGTGGTATCGGAGATGGGTGCCAGCTTATCACCAAAGGCAGCACCGCTCAATATGGCACCACCGAGAATGAGAGGATGGGCCCCCACTGCAATACCGGCCGGATACATGAGCGTTCCAAAGGCTACAGCTGTGCCGTAACCTGTCCCCACCGCCGAGGCAAAAATAGCGGCCAGAACAAAGGTCAGCGTGGTGAAGATAGCCCCCTCGGCTCCCGCCAGATCGGCAATCCAGATAAGGCCCTCAACCAGGCCTCCGGCCTGCAGAACCTCTGAGAACATACCGGCAAAAAACCAGGCCACGATGGCCACAGCACCGATTGTCTGGGTAAAGCCTTCAATTACACCCTGAGCATAGGTATGGCCGTCCTGTTTGCAGAGAATCATCCCCAGAACAAGTCCGAGTACAGCTCCCAGCGAGAGACCGTTGGTGGTGACCACCTCGGTCATGCTGGCAGCAACGGCCCAGATGATGAAAAATATCATGGGCAGGGCCGAGCCCAGTGAACCCAGGCGAAAATCCAGACTGGTTATCTCATCAACTTCAGGTTCAATTTCAAAGCTATCCCTGGCCATTTAAAATCCCCCCTTAATATTTAAAGCGTCGATAGAGAATTATGTTTTCATATCCCGGGCTGGAGACATGCGGGCTCAGAACCTGAACAGGTGCGGACGATTATCCTGCATTTTCAACTATCCCCTCCTCTCCCCCCCTTTTTTAGGCGTTGTTTTAATATGACAGCACTTCAGGATAATGCCGTATTCATTCATCATTGTATTATATCTGAATAATAAAAGCAAATATTTCTAATTTACTGTTATCACCAGAATGCCGGCCGGAACTGCTGTATTAATTTAACTCAATATGATATGATAAAAAGTGACTAAATCACGTTAACCCGGGAGTGATGGCCATGGAGGCAGATCCCCTGTTAATGCGCTTCCTGCTGCTGCTGGCAGCGCTCTTTCTGGACTGGCTGATAGCCGATCGTGAGCCCCTGACACATCCTGTGGTTCTGATCGGCCGGCTCATAGAAGAGCTAGAGGAATATCTGCTGGATCGCCGCGGGCGCAGCTTTTCCACAGGACTGCTGCTGACCATCAGCACGCTCCTCATAACATGTTTTTTCACCCTGCTGCTGGGGAGGCTGCTGGGTTTTATCCACTTTCTGCCCCGGGCTTTATTTGACCTCTATATCTATTATACAGGTCTGGCTGCAGGATCGCTGGCCCGCTCCGGGCGCAGGCTGGCGGGAAGGCTGCAGCGCGATAACCTGCCGGCGGCCAGAGCGCTGGCCTCAGGCCTGATAACCCGCGATACCGATAAAATGGATGAGGAGGATCTGTGCCGGGCCGGCATAGAGACTGTGGCCGAAAATCTCAATGATGCTGTCATCGCTCCCCTCCTCTTCTCTTTTATTTTCGGTCCGGTGGGCATGATAGCCTACAAGACTATCGATACACTGGATTCGATGATAGGTTACGATAACCGGGAATATGCCGAGCTGGGCCGGGCTGCCGCCCGCCTCGATGATCTGGCCTCCTGGATTCCGGCCCGGCTGACCGCTTTCACGCTCATATTTGCCGCACTGCTGCCCGGCTACAGCGCCTCCCGCAGCTGGAAGACCATGAGGAGCGATTCCCGGCTTACCAAAAGCCCCAATGCCGGCTATCCCGAAGCGGCCATGGCGGGGGCACTCGGTGTGAGGCTGGGCGGTCCCGACTATTACTTCGGTCAGCTGGTGGAAAAGCCCTATCTGGGTGAGAGCTTAAGGCCCGCCACACCCGCAGCCCTGCTGGGAGCGGTAAAGCTGATTTACATAACAGAGATTATCTTCTTTCTGGCAGCGGGATATCTGCTTTTGCGCTGGCTGGCCTTTCTTCCCCTGCCCCTGTAGATTATGCGATATTCAAACCAAAGCAAAATGAGGTGTAAGAGAAGATGAATGTAGAGCACGGCGGCAATATATATGAATATGAAAAAGAGCTGATCGATTTTTCCAGCAACATAAATCCCCTGGGGCCACCGGCAGAAGTGCAAAAGGTGCTGGATGGGGGCTGTAAAGATATTGAGAGATATCCTGACAGAGACTACAGCCGGCTCCACCAGAAGCTGGCCGATCATCATGATGTGAGCCGGGATATGATTCTGCCGGGCAATGGAGCGGCAGAGATCATCTACCTTCTGGGCAAACTGCTCGAAAAAAGCCGGGTTCTGATACCAGTGCCCACCTTTTCCGAATACGCCCATGTGGTCAGGATAAATCAAGGTGTGCCCGTCTTTCTCAAACGCCCGCGCTCTGCAGGCTTGAGCCCGCCCCCGACCAGCCTGAAGAAATATGAGGATATAGATGCCATCTTCCTCTGCCGGCCCAATAACCCGGGCGGATCATTACAGCCCCGTTCTGATCTGGAGGAGGTACTGGAGATGGGTGCTCTGATAATAGCCGATGAATCCTTTCTGGATTTTCTGCCCCGGGAAGAGGAGGAAACCCTGATAGAGCATCTGCCCCGGCGGGAGAATTTGATAGTGCTGCGCTCCTCCACAAAATTCTACGCACTGCCCGGATTGAGGCTCGGTTATGCCCTGGCCAGCCCGGCAATCATCGAGAAGCTCTCAGCCCACCAGCCGCCCTGGTCGATTAACGCTCTAGCAGCAGAGGTCGGCCGGAGGCTGCCCGAACTGGCAGGGTTTCGCCACAGCACCCACACCTGGCTGCAGAAGGAGCGGGATTACCTTGAGAAAAATTTAGAGAAGATGGGCTGGCTTGAGCTCTATCCGGGTGAAGCCAATTTCATTCTGCTCGGGCTTAAGGAGAAGAAATTCACGGCGGCCGAGCTCAAGGAGGAGATGGTGGAGGAAGGCATACTGATCAGAGACTGTGCCAGCTTCCGGGGGCTGGATGAATACCATTTTCGCCTGGCGGTAAAAGGCCGGAATGACAACAAAAAGCTCCTCTCCGCCCTGGAGACCGTCCGCAGCAGGCTGAAAGGGAGTTGAGCATTATGAGAGATGAAAAGCTGTGGCTGGCGATGCCTGCCAGCCTGGGGGAGATATGCCAGGGGTATTATCGGGGCAGCGAAAAGCTGGCCTCCTATGCCATCGACCTCTACAATGAGATGAGATTTGCAGCCGGCCCTCCCTCCCGGAAGGGGGCTGCAGACAGAAAATTCTGCCCGGTCAAAAATACAGAAATAAGCTATTACCGATCTCTGCCCTCGGCCGGGCCCGTTGCCGCAGCTCTGCCCCCCAAGCTGAGATCACTGGCCGCGCTTATCTGCAGCCGGCTCGAGGCAGAGCTCCCGCAGCAGCTGAGCATAATTCATATCTCAAGAATCCCTCTGGGACGGGGGCTCGGCAGCAGCACAGCCGATCTGGCGCTGCTGGCCCGGGGGCTTTACCGGCTGGCGGGAAAAAATATAGAAAAGGATGATATGGCCCGGCTTCTCCCCCGCATCGAACCCACCGATTCCACCTTTTTCCCGGCTATCACCATCTACGAGCAGAATGCGGGCAAGAGCTGGCAGGAGCTGGGAAATATGGAGGCCGACCTGGAAGTGCTGCAGCTGGGCCGGCCCGGCAGCTGTGATACGATAAAATCGCGCAGCGGCCGGCGGAAACCGCCCGGACTGCAGAAGGCCTTCTCCCTCTTAAAAGAGGCTCTGCAGCAGCAGAACCCAGAGCTTCTGGGCAGAGCTGCCAGCATCAGCGCCCTCAGCTGGCAGGACCGGCTGGATTACCCCGGACTGGAAAAGATTATGGCCCTGGCTGAGAGCTGCAGCTGTCTGGGTGTCAATATCGCCCACAGCGGCAGCGTGATCGGCATCATTCACAGCCGGTCTGAAGCCGATATCGAAGGCTTTAAGGCCGAACTGGATTCAACCGCTCTAACAGCCCACTATCCCTTCCGTGCCGGCTACAGAATAGTCAGCGGCGGCCTGAGAGAATTGAAACCCGAACAAAAAAAGGTGATGAGATCATGAGGATAACATACAAAAAAGCCCGCTCCTGGCAGAATAAAATCTTCATCGACTGCCGCACCGAGGAGGAGCACAGTGAGGCCACCATACCAGGTGCCCTCAATATGCCCGTGCTCAATGCAGAGGAGCGGACCGAGCTGAGCAAAATCTATAACAGCGGCCGTGAGAAGAGAGCCCGGCTCTTCGGTGTAAAATATGCCTCACACCGCCTCTATCAATATTTAGAGAGCCTCAGCCGCCTGCGGGAAGAATACAGCCGGGTGGTTCTGTTCTGTGCCCGGGGAGGTCTGCGCAGCGAATGCCTCTACACCACCGGCAATATGATCGATCTCGGCCTGGACAAACTCGCAGGCGGCTACAAGGACTACCGCAATTTCATACTGAGTGAACTGAAGAATTACGAGCTGCCGGCAGAGCTCATCGTCCTCCACGGCCACACGGGTTCGGGCAAGACCGAGGTGCTGGAAGAGCTGGCCAGCCGGGGACATCCCGTTCTGCAGCTGGAAAAGCTGGCCAACCACAGGGGTTCGGTCTTCGGCAGCATCGGCCTGGGCCGGCCCCACAACCAGAAATACTTCGACTCTCTCCTCTATGAGCGCCTGGAGGAGCTGGCGGGCGCTGACTATATTCTCACAGAAGCTGAGAGCAGGAGGATCGGATTTTCCGTGCTGCCGGATTTTCTCCTGGCGGAGATGGAGGCCGGCCTGCAGGTCCTGATCCAGAGCCCCCTCTCCTGCCGCATCGAGCGCATATACTCCGAATATGCTGTTAGAGCCGAGGACCATCCCGAAAGTTTCAAAGCCGAGCTCAGAGAATCGCTTGCGGGCATCGAAAAATATCTTGTCCGCAGTGTGGGCCGGCAGGGCTATGAGGATATGCTGCAGCTTGTGGAAGAGGGCAGCTACAGGGAGCTCATCGAGCTGCTACTCACCGATTACTATGACCGCTTCTACTCCTTTGCTCAGGAAAAACATCCCGGTTTTGCCGCACGTTTTCAGGGCTGTGAGGCGGCGGATATCGCCCGCGAGATCGAAGATGAGCTGCTCTAAAAGCGGATATCGAAGCTTTTTAGGCTTTTTTTGCTGATGCCGGCCCTCACTGTACTGCGGGGATTTACCAGCTGGCAGATCTCCACTTCTCCGGCTATGCTCATAAGCGATACTATCTCTCCCCTATCAAGGGGTGTCTTCTCCTCCATAAAATCATAGAGTGAGCCCAGGGCCAGATCCACAGCCTCCGGCAGCTCCTCATGTGAAGCCACTATATACCAGTGCTCATCGGTCTCCAGCACAGGCCAGCTGCGCTGTCTGTCCTTGATGAGATAGACGGCCATGGTCACACGGCCTCCAATCTCCACACCGCAGATAGACACCTCACCATCGCCCATGACAGCGTGCATATCACCAAGTGCCAGCTTGCCGCCCTCCTCGAAGACCGGCAGATAGAGTGTGCTCCCCTCTCCCAGCTTCTTAACATCCATATTGCCACCATGAGGTCCGGGATTGCCCGTATCTATCTCCACATCGGAGGGCATGGTGCCCATGACGCCTATCATGGGGTTTAAACGAAGTTCTATATCATCTCGAAAGACCGCCCTGCCATTCTCGATCGGCACGATGCGGGTTGAAGCCTCTTCCAGCTCATCCCCGAAACAGCCTGCACCGGGGATTGTCACCATAGACCCCCGATCATCCAGCTCTATCCCGTGGACCTCGACTTTGAGCGTGTCGCCGGCCTCAGCCCCGCTCACGGCTATGGGGCCGGTGGCAGGTGCCAGTCTGTCCCAGTCCAGATCATCGAGAGTATCGTCCTCTGAAGTTATATTTTCGTTAAAACCATCGCGCACGGCCACCTGGAAGCGCTCGCCGGGGTCCACCTCTGCAACAGCGGGCAGACCGGGACGGAAGCTGAAGATAACCTCTTCTCTTCCTATGCTCTTCATGGAAATTCCCCCCAGACAGAAATATTTTTGTAATGCACTGCTTCATCTTCATAATAGCAAAAAGTGATATTTAAGACAAATTTTGAACCTTTATTTTACATGGCCCTCCAGGTGCTATATACTTAAATTGTCGAATCTGCCCAGCTCATAAGAGCTTTCTCCAGCATTTCTGCCAGTCCGGCATAGTAAGCACTGTGTTCCAGCTGCTCGAGATCGGCAGGGCTGGTGAGAAAGAGAGGTTCCACCAGCACCGCCGGCATCGTGGTGCTGTGAATCACGTAGAAATTTCTGCCATCCTTTATGCCCCTGTCGGGAACAGGCAGCCAGGAGATTATCATATCCTGGATAAGGCGGGCGGCTCTTTCGCTCTCACCGCCCGGGCAGCAGAAGGTCTCACAGCCCCTTGCTGTCGGATCGCCAAAACCGTTGTGGTGGAGTGATAGGTAGAGATCAGCACACTCACGCTCGGCCCTCTCCACCCTCCGGGGCAGAGACAGATCACAATCAGCGGATCTGAGCAGCAGAGGCTCGATAGTTTCGGCCGGCTGCAGACGGGCAAAGAGCTCGGCCGCCAGGTGCAGATTTACATCCTTCTCCCTGTGCTTTCCCCCGGGGCTTACAGCACCGGTGTCCGAACCGCCATGGCCTGGGTCGATCGCTATACTTCTCGTTATCTGCATCATATTGCACCTCCTTTCCAGCTAACACATCTTAGCAGGGGAGGTGGCTGCAGACAAATCTCATTATTTACTTTTAGACCGATAATAACTGCAGAGTCGTCATACCAGGAAAGAGAGGGGACAAAACGATGAAAAAGTGCAGAATTCGCTGTGAAAAAATTATGCCGCTCAGAAACTCAATGCTCCTTCTGACTATTTTTTTGCTTCTGGCTTTTGCTCTGACAGCAGTTCCGGCCGGAGCGGAATCACTTCTCATCAACCCGGAAGACTCCACCGGGGAGGAGTTTATCACCTACGAAGAACACCCCGATTACAGTCTTGAGGTGCCGGCCTCCTGGATGATAGATGATCAGGATATGCCCCGCTATATCGTCTTTGCCCGCCGGGACTTCAACAGCGATTTTGCCGACAATCTCAATGTTATCCGGGAGGAAGATGTGCAGATGTCAGCCCGGGAGTACTACCAGGCCAACCTCAATCTGCTGCAGGAGTTTATGGCTGATTTTGAGCTTATCGAGGAAGAAGAAAGCGTGCTGGATGGCCAAAAAGCCTATGAGATGATATACCACGGGCAGGAAGACCTTAAATTTCATCAGCTTTTGACAGTCTATGAGGAAAGAGGGTATGTGCTGACCTTCACCAGCACAGAGGAGGATTTTCAGGAGCATATCGATCTTCTGGAGAGGATGATAGAAAGCTTTACCTTCAAAGAAGAGTGATCCGCCCTGCCCTGAAGTGAGGGCAGAGATGAATTATCCCATAACTTTTATCTTTCTCAAACACAATTATCACATTTTTGCTTTATACTTTTAGACAGTGAGAGAAAATATTTTCGAACTCACTCCGAGAATACAATAAAATTATCAACTTAGGAGGCTAATTATCAGAATAAAGCACATTATCACAGCAGTGCTCATGGTCGGGCTTGTCTTCGGACTCAGCACAGGAGCGGCGGCACAGGATGTTGAGGTGGCTACCATAGACATGCAGCAGGTACTCATGACACATCCCGCCATTCAGGATGCTCAGCAGGAGCTGCAGGAAGAGCAGATGGCTATGATGGAAGAGCTCGAGGATCTGGATGAAGAAGAGGCACAGGCTCAGCAGCAGGAAATGCAGCAGGACCTGCAGACGCTGCAGGAGGATCTTTTGGAAAGCGCCATGGATGAAGCAGCCGAGGACATAGATTCAGCAGCGGAAGAGCTCGGCTATGATGTTGTTGTGGACGAAGAAGGCGTAGTTTCCGGCGAGGAAGAGCTCGGCGCGGACAGTATCACCGAGGAGATCATGGACGAGCTCGGCCTTGAAGCAGAAATGGATCCCATGGGCTTTTAAACAGAGGTAATTAGCAGCAGAGCAGAGTTATTCCGAATTTGATTCCCCCTAATTTCAATTCCCCCTAAAATAGGAAAAACAACCAGAAGCGGCCCGTCCCCCGGGCCGCTTTACTATTTCTCTAAGTCTTTTCTCTTAAACTCTCATCTCTGACCCATCCCCTTTTCAGCTCCTGAAAATATTAATATTTCATCCCGGATTTATACTCACACACCATTTTTTCCTGACAGATGTAAAACAGCTCCCTTGGCTGCGGCTGATATTGCTGATAAGATAGGCCCATTACAGCCGGGGAAAGGAGGGTTTAAAAATGGAGGATGTGCTGGTTTTAATCAGCACCTACGGCTTTCCCATGGTTATGGCCGTCTACCTGCTGGTCAGGATAGAACCCCTGATAAGGGGGCTCAAACAGTCCGTGGATTCGCTATCTCTGCTGGTAGCACTGCAGAATGATCTGCGGGCACCGGAGCTGGCCTCACTCAAGGACGGAGGAGAGGAGGTGAAAAAAGTTGGGAGCTGAAATAGACGAAGGCCTGAAAAAACGCCTGGAAGAAGCCGGAGAGCTGGTCAGGGCGGGATTTGAATTCATCTACAGGATTATCAGCTTTTTCAGAAGGAGGGATGAGTGATGAAGGGATATATAGTCAGCTGTGAGTTCTGCGAACAGGAGAGCCTGATCGAGCTGATATCTCCGGAAGATATAGGAAGGGCAGTATGTCCCATCTGCCAGGAAGAAGGGGCATTGCTTTTGCTAAATAGCGCCGAAGAATATATGCCAGATCCGGAGGATATAGCTTCCCTGCTGGATATAGGGATATAGAAAGGGAGAAACAGGCGGGAGTAACAGGCGGAAGATAACAGGCTTTAGACTGATCTCGCTCTGAGTTTGAATAACAA
>CAYXAK010000009.1:0-3442 GCA_964462585.1 uncultured Halanaerobiaceae bacterium | reverse complement strand
AACAGGCGGAAGATAACAGGCTTTAGACTGATCTCGCTCTGAGTTTGAATAACAAAAAGGAGATGATTAAAATGGCCAAAGTAACTGGACCTCTCTTCTCACTAAAAGCCTCGGGTAAATTCGGAGACTCCATCGTCTTTTCCAGCTGGAAAGGCCTCAATATAGCCCGCAAATACACCAAACCTGGCGGTGAGCCCTCAGCACGTCAGCGTCTGATCCAGGGCTATTTTGCCGAAGCCACCGGGATGTACGGGCTGCTCACACCTGCCGACAGGCAGGCCTGGAATATGCGGGTGGGGAGCAGACCTATGACGGGATACAACCTCTTCATCAAAAATGTTATGGACTCCTACACCGCCGGTGCACTCAACTACAATCTGATCAGAGAGCTGGAGGTGAGCGGAGAGGAGTTCGGCCTGCGGGTGAGCTTCACAGCCGATGAACCGGCACCCATGCTCGTCAGCTGGGGGCTGGAGGGGGAGGATTTCAGCCACAGCCTGAGACTGGATGAGGATGACTTCGATGAAGAGGGAAGAGCCAGTTTTCTGCTGGAAAATCTGGAAGAGGATATGAGATACAATCTGCGCCTGGTGCAGACCGCTATCATGACAGGAACTCCGGAGGATGTAACCTTCCTGGCTCAGGGAGAAGAAGGCGGTCCGGAATATGAATTTCTGGTGGCCGCAATCACCAGCAGCGATGAACTGCTGCTCGACACCGGCAGAATCCATCTGCTCAGCCCCGGTCCGGAAACTGTGGATGAAGAAAATCCCCTCGAGATGAGCTGGGAGGAAAAGCCCGGCATCGAGGAGTATCTGGTCTATCTTCTGGACCGGGAGGAGGAGAGGCTGGAGCTTGTGGGCAGGACAGAAGATGAGAGCTTCAGCTGGCAGGGCGACAGAAGCGAGGAATACCGCCAGCTCCAGCCCGGCTGGGAGCAGGAACAGCCTTCAGAGCTGATCTATCTCACCGGCGAGAGCGGCGATTACTCTTTCAGTCCGGCCGGTGATGGTCTTAGGCCTCTCTAACAGACTTCCGGGAGAAAACGACGATGAGGGCTACGGTGGAGGTGATGAAAGCGAGCTGAAGCGTGAGCTGCCCGCCTCACTGGGCAGCTTTTCTCTCACAGATATAGAGCCAGACCGGGCTCTGGTGCAGGTGGAGCTCGAACCGGAAACCGGGGCTGAAGATCTCCTTTACTGCTGGGGATCTCATGATGACCATCTCTCAGGAGCTGAGTCAGACCTTCTGCCAGCATCTGACTTTGAGGAAGGGCTCGCTCACTTCGAGCTGGAGGACCTCCAGCCGGACCGGGATTACTGGCTCACACTGGGCCGGGATCTGGAGGTGGATGTTACACCCCCGACCCCGGAGGAGGCTTTTTTTACCGGTGAGAGAGGAGACAACACCTATAACTTCGTGGTTAGCCTGGTTTCTCCCAAGGGTAGAGAAGCCGTGCTGTCCGGTCACTTCATCACAGTCGGCGGTGTGGCCGACGAACTGAACGAGGACAATTTTATAACTATCAGCTGGACAGAGCCGGAGCCGGACGATCTGAACAAGATAATATCCTACAATCTCTATATTATGCCCGAAGAAAAGCCCCTCATATACCGCCACAGCGTGAGCGGAACAAATAGCTTCATCTATACAGGTCAGAAGGCGGGGGACGAGATGAGTGAGGAGGAATACATTGCCTTACTGACAGGTGCAGATCACAGTATCACACTGGCCCGCGAGAGCTCGGAGGAGCTGCACTTCAGGAGCTCTTCAGGCTGAAGGTGGGAACCTGGAGCTTGTTGCGGGCACCGGCAATTATCTCCACAGCCCGATTGAGATCGTCAGCATCGAAGCGGGAGAGATCTCCTCCCTGCTCCAGGGCCAGATAGATTCTGTCGAAGGTCTCATAGTCCAGGCCGAATTCCTCTTCATCTGTAACCCTGTCCTCCCCCGAATCCATGGCCCCTGTGGGCGGCCTCTCAATTATTTCCCGGGGTACGCCGAGCCTTTCGGCCAGCTCCCATACCTCTATTTTGAGCAGGTCGCCCAGGGGCCTTAAATCACTGCCTGCATCACCGTAAAGGGTTACATAACCTGTCAGTATCTCGCTTTTATTGGTGGGACCGACCACCAGATAATTTTTGCTCTCGGCAACATAATAGAGAGCCATCATGCGCAGTCTGGTCTGGATATTCTGGGAGCTGAGATCCGAGCCTCCGGCATTTTTGAGCGCCGTCTGGGGATAGTACTCCTGCTCGACCTTCTCTATATCCAGTTTGGAGAAGGTAGTCTGCAGAAAATTGTTGGCCTCTGTCAGATCCAGTGTGATTGTGTCCAGATCACAGGCCGAGGCGGCCAGGCGGGCATATTCTTCATCCTCACCGCTGCTGCCGGAAGCAGGCAGCATGACACCCAGGGCATCATCGCCAAAAGCTCTCACAGCCAGCTGAGCTGCCGCGGCTGAATCGACACCACCGCTCAGCCCGAAAACTCCACCGGCACAATCGCGCTTTTCAGCCTCTCTTCTCATCCAGTTTACTATCTCATCCACTATTCCCTCTCTGAGCACTGTTTAATTACCTCCTTGATACCTAAAATTCCTCTTCCACCGCTTCAAAGGCGGGTGACCCATCTTCGGCCACAACACCTTCCAGCCATTCTTCTACAACATCCATATTATCTTCGATCCAGTCCCGGGCGATGTCAGCTTCTTCTCTTCCTTCACGATCATATTCATATACCCAGCGGCTCTGATGATCGGAATCCACGGAAAAATTCTGCAAAAACTTGATCAGATTGGGAGCTTCGTCACTCAATCCTGTCCGGACCAGGCTCTGTATCTCAGATTCCGCTTCACCCCATATGCCCTCTGGATCTTCGAGATATTTTAAATCCAGAATAACATTCATCCAGTGCGGCTGCCAGCCGGGAAAGACTATCCAGTCTCCATCTTCTGCAGCAGATTCAGCAGCAGCTACAGTGGCAGGCCAGTCAGCATTGACTACCTCCCAGTCCCCCAGATCGTAGATATCATCCTCCACGGCCGGACTTATCACCTCATCGGCTCCGGAACCGGGTGGTCCGGCATGGATTTTATAATCAAACTCCTCCGCATGCTCGGCCAGATCGCTGTGAGAGCGGATGCCCTCTTCATAGACGAACTCGGGAACGGCTGAGATATAGTAGGCATCTTTTAGATTGGTGCTCACCACTTCAAAACCACCTTCATGGCCCTCACGAAGCGGGGTTTCCTCGGGCATCCATGAACCGAGCCAGATATCAATATCTCCATCTTCGAAACCATGATAGATCATGGTATTGGAGAGAAATGAAGTTTCCAGATCATAGCCAATAGCAGTCAGCAGCTGACGCACCACCTCATTTTTGGTTGCTATTCCAGGCCAGGATTCTTCGGCTATGACAAAACTCTCCTCAAACTCCG
>CAYXAK010000008.1:0-36136 GCA_964462585.1 uncultured Halanaerobiaceae bacterium | reverse complement strand
GGTCTGGCTACCGGGATTTGAACCCGGGACCTCTTGCTCCCGAAGCAAGCGCGCTGCCAAACTGCGCCATAGCCAGACTCTACTTATATTTTATCATCATTCTTTACGGCCTGCAATGGGGGGATTTGATACCCCCCATAGATATTTGACTGAGTAATTTGCTCATGTTATACTTTAATAGGAAACTATAATAAAAACAATAATTTCGGGAGGGAGTATATTGGATTATTCCTGGCTGAGAAAATCTGCAGTAATAGTTCTGGCTCTGGCTTTTGTTTTGGCGGGTTCCACTGCTCTACAGGCTCAGGACAGGGTGGTTATCGGACAGCAGGCTGAAGCCCCCGGTCTTCACACTCTTACTGAGGTGGATGTTTATGCTTTTGAAAGGATAAATTTAATCAATGAACCGCTTATGGTTATCGATTATGATCTTGATTTGAAACCGGGACTGGCGGTTAACTGGGAGATAAGCGATGATGCCATGAGAATCGATATGGAGCTGAGAGAGGGCGTACAGTGGCATCATGGACGAGAATTTGTGGCCGAGGATGTAAAATACACTTATGAGTGGATTTTAGATGAAGATAATCCTGCAGCTAATAGAGATCTATATGCTGCTATAGAGGAAATAGAAATAATAGATGATTATAATATTGTCTTCCATCTCAACGAACCCTACACTTTTTTGGTAAACAATATGGCCAGAGTGGGGGTAGTGCCCTATGATTATCACGAAGAAGTCGGCCACGAGGAGTTTGGCCAAAATCCAGTTGGCACCGGCCCATATATGCATGAGGAATGGGAAGATGATGATTATCATATTTTGACGGCTTTTGATGAATACTGGGGTGGGGAACCGAACTTTGCCGAGCTTGAATTTCGCCCAATACCAGAAAATTCTTCTCGACTGCTGGCATTTGAGGCAGGAGAAATTGACATGTTTCATGGCGCTGTTGTTCCGGAGGAACTGGAACGTTTAGAAGAGGACCCTGAAGTTAATCTACAGAGAACCCCTGGCCCTGGTTATACCTATTTAGGAATGAATTTGGCAACTGAACAAAATCCTGAGGCGCTTCAGAATTTAGATTTCCGCAGAGCTGTAACATATTCAGTAAACAGAGAAGGAATAGTAGAGCATGTGCTTCAGGGGCTGGGATCTCCCGGGAGAAGTCCGATAATACCTGAAATGCAGCATTTCAACGATGAGATTGATTATCCCCAATATGATTCTGAACGAGCCCAGCAGTATTTCGATGAATCAGGCCTGGAGGAAGGAGTTACCGTAAATCTTTATACTTCTGAAGGTCCAACTGTAATGCAGATAGCAGAAATTATGGAATATGAGCTGGGGAATCTGGGCATAAATGTAGATGTTCATGTTGAAGAATGGGGAGCCTTCCTGGACAGAGTTCTGGATACAGACGATTATGACATGTTCATAATGGGATGGGCCGGACAGGTCGATCCTGATCGAGCTCTGTATAGACAGTTTCACTCCGAAGGCACCATGAATATGGTTAACTTCTCCAACGAAAGAGTGGATGAACTTCTGGAAAGAGGTAGAGCAATAGATCCTGGTTCAGAAGAGTCTGTTGAGATCTATCAGGAAGTTCAGGAAATTCTGCTGGAAGAACATCCAAAAGCATTTATCGACTATGATGAGGAAGTAGCGCTTGCTCATCCCGAATTCGAGGGATTTAGGGTGCATCCCTATGAACCAAATACCTGGCTTCAGTTAGTAGGTGATGTAGAATACGTAGAAGATTAGAGATTTCGAAAATCAGGCCTAAATTAAGCTGATTTCAAATTTCATTTAAGATGCGATGCAATGAAAAGTGCAATTGATTATATTAAATGGCTAAAACATCGGTCTTGCCGGTGTTTTAGCCATTTACCCTTTTTTAATTTGCTTTAGAAAATTCGTGTTCTGATATGTTATTATTGATATGTTTTGTGCCTGTGCTGTAAGAACAAAATTGAGGAAGGAGTCTGCAATATTATATGTCAAAATATATCATACGCAGAATTTTAAATTTGATACCGGTGCTGGTCGGTGTTTCAATTATTGTCTTTATGATGGTTCACATATCTCCCGGAGATCCGATACGCATAATGCTGGGTGAGGATGCCTCTCCCGAGGAAGTTGAAAGGCTGAGGGAGGTCTACGGTCTCGATCAGCCCCTTCATATCCAGTATGGACGCTGGGTGGGCAATGTACTGCAGGGTGATCTGGGCACCTCAATAAGAAGGGGGCGGCCGGTGACGGGATTGATTCTGGGCCGTCTGGGTGCCACTATGGAACTGGCTGTGGTATCACTGCTGCTTGCCACGCTGATATCCATACCGCTGGGGGTGATAGCCGCCATCAAACAGAACAGCTGGGTGGATTTCTTCTCCATGGTCCTGGCCCTGCTGGGAGTATCTATGCCGCCCTTCTGGATAGGACTTATGCTTTTAATATATATAGCTCTCCATGTGGATTTCTTCCCCATATTTGGCCGGGGTCTGGCGATGGTCGAAGCTGTCCGTTACCTTTTTGCTGAGGGGAGTTTTGCCGGTTTTTATGAATCCATCCGCTATTTAATCCTGCCGGCAATATCGCTGGGCACGGCCGGAGCGGCTGTGCTGACCAGGCTGACACGCTCCAGCATGCTCGATGTTCTGCGGGAAGATTACATCAGAACAGCGCGCTCTAAAGGCCTCAGAGAGAGAGTTGTGGTCTTTAAACACGCCTTCAGAAATGCTCTTCTGCCCGTTGTCACCATCTGGGGACTGCAGCTGGGCTTTCTCATGGGTGGAGCTGTTATCACCGAGACGGTCTTTGCCTGGCCCGGTGTGGGCAGATTGATTGTCGATGCCATAAATCAGAGGGATTTTCCCATAGTGCAGGCAGGTACTCTGATGCTGGCCGTTGTATTTTCGGTCGTTAATCTGCTGGTGGATCTCAGCTATGCCTATCTGGATCCACGAATACGCTATGATTAATGTGGGCAAAGGAGGACAGAAGAGATAATGAAAAAAATTCTGGATAACAAGAAAGCTGTGGCAGGAATTATAGTTATATTTATAATGCTTATAATAGCAATTTTTGCTCACCAGATAGCTCCTCACGATCCCTATGAACAGAATATAATGCTGCGCTATCAGGAACCTGAGGGGCTGGGAGGAGAATATATTCTGGGCACCGATAATCTGGGCCGTGATCTCTTCAGCCGCATAATAGTCGGCACCAGAATATCTCTGCTGGTGGGATTGATTGCCGTGGGACTCTCGCTTGTGATCGGTGTCATTCTGGGATCACTGGCCGGATATGTTGGCGGGATAGTCGATGAAGTGATCATGCGCTTTATGGATGTGATACTGGCCTTTCCCTCAATACTGCTGGCGATATTTATTGTGGCCACACTGGGGCCGGGATTTGTCAATGCTATGTTCGCCATAGCCATTGTGAGAATACCCTCTATGGCCAGGGTCACACGCTCTCAGGTTCTCAGCTTAAAGGAGGAAGAATTTGTAGAGGCAGCTATGGCCGTGGGTGTGTCGAATTTCAAGATATTATTTAAACATATACTCATGAACGGTTTTGCTCCGATGATGGTTATAGCCACACTGGGCATGGGCACGGCTATTGTCACCGAAGCCAGTCTGAGTTTCCTGGGACTTGGAGCTCAGCCCCCCGTTATAAGCTGGGGCAGGATGCTGGCCATGGGCCGGGAAGCGATGCGCTCTGCTCCTCATGTCACCACCTATTCAGGTATAGCTATTGTCATTGCCGTGCTGGGCTTTAACCTGCTCGGCGATGGAATGAGAGACGTATTTGACCCCAAGATGGGCCAGCACAGATAGGATAAATTTCGTTCAAAAAAAGTTCACAATGATTTAAAGGCCCTCTTCTTGACAGAGGGCCTTTTACTGTGTTATATTTTTTAATATAATGAATCAATAAAGTATAAGTGATATAATTATCAAGTTTATCAAATAAAAATATCTGGAGGCAAAAATGACTTCTAATAAAAGACAGGAATCATCTATAGAGAAAAATCTTCCCGAAGGCATGAGGTTCTATCTCCCTCCCCAGTCCGAGGTGATGACAGACCTGGCCCGGAGGGGAAGCCAGGCCCTCAAGGAATGGGGATATCGACCCATCTATGTTCCGGCACTGATTCCCTATGATACTATTGTCGGCGGGCTTGGTGGTGAAAGTGTTAAAGACTGCTACAAACTGGTGGATTATCGGGGGGAGATTCTTGTTCTCCGCCCCGAAATGACGGCAGCCATAGCCGAAAAGCTGGCCTGTGAAAATGATAGAGAGGACCTTTACGGTCGCTACCAGTATTTTGCCCCCGTCTACAGACATGAGAGCACGCAGAGCGGCAAAAAGAGAGAAATATATCAGCTGGGAGCTGAATTTCTGGGAGAGAGCAGGTATGCCGATATAGAGATTCTCCTGCTGGCCCAGGAGATACTGTTAAGCTGTGGTGTTAGCGATTTTAAAGTTGAGATCGGTCATGTGGGTTATTTTGATCAGCTCATATCAGAGTTCGGCCTATCACAGCAGGAGGAGGCCGGTCTTAAATCCAGTCTGGCCTCCAGAAATCTTGTGCAGTACAGAAACTTATGCCAGAGCCTTACAGATGATATCGGTGAGAGGCTTTTGAGACTTCTGGACCTGCGCGGTGATATTGAAATCTTACAGAGAGCGGAGAACCTGCTCTCTTCATCCACCAGCAGGCCCCTGGATCAGCTGAGGGAGATCTACAGTGGTCTGAAGGATATCGGTTATGCGGAAAGAATCTCTTTTGATCTGGGACTTACCCGGGATTTAAACTACTATTCGGGTCTGGTATTCGAAATAATGAGCCCCCAGCTGGGCTACAATATCTGTGGGGGAGGAAGATATGACAGACTTCTGGAGAAGATGGGCGGCAAAAGGGTGGCCGCCCGGGGTTTTGCCCTGGGCATAGAACGCCTCAGATTGATCAGAGAAAAACAGAACCCAGACGGTTCAGGTGATAATAAGGCCAGCATATATTTTGCCTCTTCAGAACTGATGCAGCCTGCTGTACAGCTGGCCCGGAGGCTCCATGAACAGAATCTTACCACCAGGTTGAAAAATGAAGCCATCATAGATGATATTCAGATCGAATCTTCTCAAGAAATCAGCATAGTCGTTAAAGACGGTGAAAATGACGGTGAAAATTCTATCGTATATGATCTGAGGATAAAAGACAGACTGGAAACAGAATTGAAGGAGACAGAGGTGATAAAAATTGCAGCAGAATACGCTGAAAGTAGCTCTGCCCAAGGGCAGATTATATGATGACGTTGTGAGTGCATGTCTCAAAACAGAACTTCTGGAAAGGGCCGAAGATGTCTCAAAACTATCCCGGAAACTGGTGCAGCAGGTTTCTGAGACCGGACACATATTTCTGCTGGCCAAACCCGCCGATGTTCCGGCTTATGTGGAGCACGGTGCGGCAGATATTGGTTTTACCGGCAGGGATATAATCGCCGAGGAAGACCGTGATCTCTATGAAGTCCTGGATCTGGAGGTGGGCAGCTGTGATCTGGTGGTGGCAGTCCCGGCTGAAATGGGAGTCGAGAACCTGGACGAGCTGCCCGATATAGTCAGGGTTGCCACTTCTTACCCGGCTGTTACCCAGAGGTTCTTCCAGGAGAAGGAGATTAAAGCGGAGATCATTGAACTGAACGGTTCGGTTGAGCTGGCCCCCCAGGTTGATCTGGCCGATATTATAGTCGATATAACCTCCACAGGTACAACGCTCCGCCGTAATGATCTGATACCTGTTGCCGGTGTGCTCTCCTCTTCGGTCAGGATGGTTGTTAATCAGACGAGTTACCGGACAAGGCGTGATCTGATCTCCAGACTCTGCCGGCAGATGGCCCCTTCCGGTGCTGAAGTGGGGGAATGGTCAAAATGCAGTTTTTAGAATATCCCGCCCGGCTGGAGGAGATCGAGTCATATCTGGAGAAAAGAAGCCTCAAATTTCAGGATGATCTCAATCGCGATGTCAGCAGCATAATAGACAGAGTCCAGTCTGAAGGTGACAAAGCCTTAAGGCAGCTGACGAAAAAGTATGATGATGTTGAGCTTGATAGACTGCAGATTCCGCAGAAGAAACTGCAGGAGATCAGCATAGATAGTGAGCTGGAGAATGCCCTGGTAAGGGCCAGAGACAGATTGCAGAATTATTACAGCTGTCAGCTGGAAAAAAGCTGGATACATCCTCATCTCAGCGGTGAGGTGGGTGAGAAGAAAACGGCCCTGGATAGCGCCGGCATATATATTCCGGGGGGCAGAGCTGCCTATCCAAGTTCGGTTTTGATGACTGCTGTGCCGGCTTCTGTGGCCGGTGTCAGAAGGATAGCGGCTGTGACACCGCCCGGTGAAGATGGAATGATAAATCCAGTCACCGCCAGAGCTCTACATCTCTGCGGTGTGGAGGAGGTTTACAGCCTGGGCGGTGCTCAGGCCATCGCCGCCCTGGCCCTGGGCACGGAGAGCGTTTCCGCCGTCGATAAAATTGTAGGGCCGGGCAACAGGTATGTGACTATGGCCAAAAAACTGGTCTATGGTCTGGTCGATATTGATATGCTGGCCGGTCCCAGTGAAGTGATGATAATTGCCGATGGCAGTGCTGACCTCAAATTTCTGGTCTCCGATCTGCTGGCCCAGGCCGAGCATGATCCCAGGGCAAAGTGTGTGGTGGTCAGCACCTCGGACACTCTGGCGGCAGAGCTGGAGGATGAACTGAAAGAACAGCTCCAGGGTTTGAGCACAGCGGCAAGAGCCCGCCAGGCCCTGGAAGAATATGGTCTTTTTATCGAAGTGGATGATCTCAAGCAGGCGGTCAGGCTGGCCAATAGATTTGCTCCCGAACATCTGGAGATCCTGACAGACTGCCCCGGTGAGCTGGCCCGGGATATAGAGAATGCCGGTTCCATCTTTCTGGGGGGTTATAGCCCTGAAGCTGCCGGAGATTATATGGCGGGCCCCAACCATGTCCTGCCCACAGCCGGCACAGCCCGCTTCTTCTCACCGCTGTCGGTGAGGGATTTTCTCAAGAGCAGCGGTCGGATACAGCTAAAAGAGGACGAACTGAGGGAACTGGGACCGGATATTATGAGGATAGCCCGGGCCGAGTCACTGCCCGCACATGCTCGTTCGATTGAGCTGAGGCTGGAAGAAAATCAATAAATCGTCAGTGGAAAGGATGTAAGCAGATGATAGAATTAAATAGAAAGACGGGTGAGACTGATATTACCCTCTCACTTGAACTTTACGGTAAAGGCGAGCATGAGATTGAGACGGGGATAGGTTTTTTCGATCATATGCTCGAACTCTGGTCCAGACATGGTTTTTTCGACCTGAAGATCAAGGCCGAGGGAGATCTGAGTGTGGATAAACACCATACTGTTGAGGATGTGGGTATAGTTCTGGGACAGGCTATCAACCAGGAACTGGGTGATAGAGCCGGCATCAGAAGATATGGTGATGTGCTTCTGCCCATGGATGAGGTGCTGGTTCACTGTGCGGTGGATCTGGGCGGGAGATCCTATTATCACGGTGAAATAACTACAGATCGTCAGGAGATAAATGGTTTTCCCGTGGAACTCTTCCATGAATTCTACCGGGGTCTCACAAACAACGGCAATTTCAATCTGCATTTCGTAATACACAAAGATGGTAATGCCCATCATCTGCTGGAGGCCTGTTTTAAAGCCTGGGCCAGGGCCTTTGACAGGGCTTTAAAACCGGAGGAGAGGCTGGAGGATTCACCTCTGAGCACCAAAGGACAGCTGGTCGAGGGTGGTCGCCATTAATTTTGGTATCATAGATTACGGGGCCGGGAATTTGGGCAATGTTAAAAGGGCCCTGACCGAGATCGGGGCCAGCTGCAATATCATTGACAGCCCCCGGGAGATTAAAAGTTCTTCAGCCCTGATACTGCCCGGTGTGGGATCCTTCGCGGCCGGTATGCAGGGTTTGCAAGAGAGAGGATTGGTCTCACCCCTGCTGGAGAGTGTCAGGGAGGGAAAGCCGCTTCTGGGAATATGCCTGGGCATGCAGCTGCTCTTTGCCGGCAGTGAAGAGGCTGAGGGAATATCAGGTCTCGAGCTCCTGCCCGGCAGATCAAGGCGCTTTTCCCTGGAAGATGTGGCCAGTGTGCCCCATGTAGGCTGGAATGAGATCGATTTTGCTGCCGGCTGTGATCTTGAGAGGGGTCTAAAAAACACATATTTTTATTTTGTGCACAGCTATTATATACCCCTCGACGAGAAAACTGTGGAATTTGCCAGCGGCATCAGCGTATATGGAAAACGGAAATTTGTCTCAGCCCTGAGATGGAAAAATATCACAGCCCTGCAGCCCCATCCGGAGAAGAGCGGTGAAACCGGACTGGCGTTTCTGAAAAACTATGTGGAGGAGGTCAGAAAATGAAGGTTATACCGGCTATAGATATACTGGACGGCAGAGCTGTCAGCCTCTATCAGGGAGATTTTGAGCGGAAGGAGTTTGAGGCCGATAACCCCCTGGAGCTGGCTGAAAATTTTATGGAACATGGTGCTGATGAGCTGCATATGGTCGATCTCAACGGGGCCAGAGAAGGAGAACCCGAAAATGTTGATCTCATAATGGATATCATCGAAAATCTCAGCGGAGCTGATATCCAGGTGGGAGGCGGAATCCGCAGCCTCTCCACCGCCCGTAAATATCTGCAGGGAGGAGCCCGTGCGGTCGTAGTGGGAACAGCTGCCGTGAAAAATCCGCATTTTATGGGGGAGATGATCCAGGAGTTCAGCCCTGAGAGCGTTATAGCCTCACTCGATGCCAGGGAGGGTGAGCTGGCCCTCTCCGGCTGGGAGGAGGAGAGCGGTATAGGTGTCAACACCCATCTCTCCCGCCTTATAGACCAGGGTGTGGCCAGATTTATATACACGGATATTAACCGTGACGGCACTCTAAGAGGACCGGACATTTCGGCTCTGAAGCGGCTGGGCAGGCACGAGATTGAGATAACAGCTTCAGGCGGCATCTCCTCCCATCAGGAAATAGAGGAGCTGGAAGAAAACGGTATAGATAGAGCCATTATCGGCACGGCAATATACAAAGGTGAGCTGGACCTGGAAGAATTGTGGGGGAAAGAAAATGCTGACTAAGCGTCTGATACCCTGCCTGGATGTAAAGGCCGGAAGGGTTGTTAAAGGAGTGCAGTTCGAAGATCTAAAGGATCAGGGAGATCCGGTGGAGATGGCCTCTTATTACAATGATAGGGGAGCGGATGAGCTCGTATTTCTGGACATAACTGCCAGCAAAGAAAGACGGAAGATCATGCAGAGAGTTGTGGAGAAAACAGCCACCGAACTCTTCATCCCCTTTACGGTGGGGGGAGGGATCTCCCGCCTGGAGCACATGAGAGAGCTGATTTCGGCCGGGGCTGACAAGATATCGATAAATACCGCAGCAGTAATTGAACCGGAGCTGATAACCCGCGGGGCTGAGCAGTTTGGCAGCCAGGCGGTAGTGGCAGCGGTCGATGCCCGCAGGCGGGGAGATGGCTGGCAGGTTATGATAAGAGGCGGGAGTGAGGCGACAGATCTTGAACTTCTCTCCTGGGTAAAAGAAGTTGAGAGAAGAGGAGCGGGGGAGATACTGCTGACCAGCATGGATCGTGACGGCACCCGCAGCGGTTTTGATCTGGAGATGCTGTCGGCTGTAAGTGATACTGTTTCAATTCCTGTTATTGCCAGTGGTGGTGCGGGCAGACCGCGGCATCTCTATCAGGCCTTCAGCCGGGGAGGAGCTGATGCTGCTCTGGCGGCTTCCATCTGGCATCAGGGTGATTACAGCATTGAAGAATGCAAGGAATACCTGAGAAGCCGGGGTGTTCCGGTCAGGCCGGGCGGGAGTGAGTATGATGGGTGATCGTGATCTGCCCGGTCTGGAAGAGATTGAAGATAGAGTAAAATTTGATGAAGATGGTCTAATACCTGCCATACTGCAGGATATAGATTCAAAAGAAGTGTTGATGCTGGCCTATATGAACAGGGAGTCACTGGCCAGGACACTCTCTGAGGGACTGGCCTGTTTTTACAGCCGTTCCCGCCAGGAACTCTGGCTCAAGGGCGAGACCTCGGGCAACTATCAGCCTGTGAAGAATCTGCAGATAGACTGTGATGGTGATGCACTCCTGCTGCTGGTAGAGCCGGAAGGGCCTGTTTGCCATACAGGTAAAAAAAGCTGTTTTTACAGATCTCTGAAAACCGATGGAGTTGAGCGGGAAAAAAGCCATACGCCAGAATCCCCTTCCACCGGTGATGTTCTGCAGGAGCTGAGTGAGATAATTCATCAGCGCAACCTGGAAAGACCGGCAGGTTCCTATACCGCAGAGCTATTGCAGAAAGGACGGGGAGAGATTGCCAAGAAGATAGGAGAAGAGGGTGTGGAGCTGGCTCTTGCTGCCAGGGCAGAAAAAAAGGAAGAAGTCTTCAGAGAGGCGGCTGATTTTATCTATCATCTGCTGGTTCTTCTGGAGGAGCGGGAGATTTCCCTGGAGGGTGTGATTTCAGAGCTGGCCAGAAGGCTGAAAAAGTGATATAATCATCATATCGGAACAGTTCCGCCAGTGCAGTGAGAGGTCTGGCGGAATTTCTATGTCTTATTAATTCTGGATAATAGCTCTAAAGACCAGGGAGGATTGGGACGGTGGGATCGAGAAATATAAATACTGAAGTTTATGAGGCAGTGGAGTAACAGGTAAAGGGGTGATAGTTTGCAGAGCTTTTCCTTCGACAGCGGCATATATATGCTGGAGCTTTTCATGTTTAAACCCGGCCGGATAGAGATAGGCGCCAGGGGCAAAGAAGTATTTCCCCCCGGGTATTACTATTATATCGGCACAGCGCAGAAGAACCTAAATGCCCGCCTGGAGCGCCACTGCAGTGATTATAAAAACAGCCACTGGCATATCGATTATCTGCTGGAGGAAGCGGTTATTCAGGAGGTTTTTGCCTGGCCGGAAGATGCTGAATGGGAATGCAGACTGGCCGGCAAACTGCTGGAGAGAGAGGAAAGCAGGGTTGTTTCAACCGGCTTCGGCGCCAGTGACTGCAGCTGTTCAACCCACCTTATCTTCTTTCCCCGAAAACTGTCAAGAGATTATATCGAGGAAGTGATAGAACTATGAATTTGGAGGAAATTACCGCTGACCTGAACTCCGATCAGAAGCGGGCTGTGGAACATTTCCAGGGCCCCGCCCTTGTTCTGGCCGGAGCAGGGAGCGGTAAGACCAGGGTTTTGACCAGAAGGATGGCACATCTCATTGCTCATCATGATGTGAAACCGGAATCGATACTGGCTGTGACTTTTACCAATAAAGCTGCAGATGAGATGAAGGAGAGAGTGGCGGAACTTTTGGGCAGCAGGCCTGCCAGCTGGGTGGGAACATTTCATTCTTTCGCCGCCCGCCTGCTCCGGCGGGAGGCGGAAAAGCTCGGTTACGGGTCCAACTTCGTCATCTACGATACATCAGATCAACGCCAGCTCATCAAAGAGATCCTGCAGGATATGAATCTGGATGATGAAAATATCAGCCCCAGACAGCTTACCTCCCGTATCAGCAATGCCAAAAGCGATCTGGTCCGCCCCCGTGATTTCACAGCAGATGATGGCAGCTATATAGATCAGGTTATGAAGGAGATATATCCAGAATATCAGAAGAGGCTGAAAGCGAGCAATGCTCTGGATTTTGATGATCTGCTGCTCAAAACCTGCCAGCTCTTCAGCGAATATGAAGCTGTAAAAAACTATTATCAGAATAAATACCGATATCTGCTGATAGATGAATATCAGGATGTCAATAATGCTCAATACCGCCTGAGTCAGTTTCTGGCCCGGGAACACGGAAATATCTTTGTGGTCGGTGATCCCGATCAGAGCATCTATGGTTTTCGGGGGGCTGATATCAGAAATATACTCAATTTCGAGAGGGATTATCCACAGGCCGAAGTGATAAGGCTGGAGCAAAATTACCGCTCACGCCAGAAGATACTGACTGGAGCTCAGAGTGTCATAGCAAATAATGAAAGCCGCAGGGAAAAAGATCTCTGGTCTGAGCGGGGTCCGGGCAGCGATGTAATGATGGCCTCACTGGATTCCGGCAGCCAGGAGGCTGAATATGTCTCCAGGCGGGTTAAGAAGCTCACAGAGGAAGAGGATTATAATTACGGTGATATAGCGATCCTCTACCGCACAAATTCTCAGTCCCGCCGACTGGAGGATGTCTTCATGAAGATGAAGCTGCCCTATGAGATAGTCGGCGGTCTCAGGTTTTACGAGCGCCGGGAGATAAAGGATATCATGGCCTATCTCAGGCTTGTATACAATCCGGACGATGAAGCGAGCTTCCTCAGGGTCATAAATACCCCCAGAAGAGGCATCGGCAGCAGAACACTGGAGCGGGTGAAAAATCATGCTTCTGCCCGGGGCATTTCACTCTATCAGGCCATATCCCGGCCCTCCGATATATCTGGTCTCACAGCTGCCTACCAGGAAAGGGTTAAGGAATTTGCAGATCTTGTGGAGAGGCTGCATGAAATAAATCGCCAGGGAACCCTGGTGGATTTAGTCCGGGCGGTTCTGCAGGAAACAGAATATGAGCAGCATATTATGGACAGAGAAGGTGACAATGCCCGTGAGAGGCTGGAGAACATCGGTGAGATGCAGAATCTGATCAGGGAGTACATGCAGGAAGCGGATGAACCCGGCCTCGGTGATTTTCTGGAAGAGGTAAAGCTGGTAGCAGATGTGGACAGGTGGGATGAGAGCTCCGATCATCTGACCATGATGACACTGCATTCGGCCAAGGGTCTGGAGTTTCCCGTGATATTCATGGTGGGAATGGACGAGGGTCTCTTTCCCCACGAAAACTGCCGTGACAGCCAGGAAGAGATCGAGGAGGAGAGAAGGCTCTGCTATGTGGGCATGACCAGAGCCGAGGAGAAGCTATTTATGGTCAGGGCCAGACAGAGGCGTCGTTTTGGCAGCAGCCGGCAGTACCGTCCCTCCCGCTTTCTGCAGGAGATAGATGAGAGTGTTATCACCCGCGAGAATTTAAAGGGCGGCAGGATCACTTCAGAGCGCCAGAGGGAGGCCGCCACTGCTGATATTTCAGCGGCAGATGGGCCGGGCATATTCAGCGGCAGTGGAGATAGAAGCAATGGAAATTACAGCAGAGGGGATAGAGTAAAACATCCGGAGTTTGGAAGGGGTGAGATCATCTCCGTCGAGGACGAGAGTGACGATGAACTGCTGACAGTTCGCTTTGAAGATGGTCAGAAGAAACAGCTTATGGCCAGCTTTGCCCCCCTGCAGAGACAAAATTGATATACCTGAGGTGAAATAGATGTCAGAAGATATACCCCCGGAGATAGAAAAAAGAGCGGAGGAGCTCAGAGAAGAGCTTCTATATCATCAACACCGCTATCATGTGCTGGATGATCCGGTCATATCCGATGCAGAATATGATGAGATGATGAATGAGCTGAAGGAGCTGGAAGAGGATTTTCCCGAACTTAAGGACCCCAACTCTCCCACCAGAAGGGTGGGAGGAGAGCCCCTGGATAAATTTGAAAAGGTTGAACACAGCCAGACCATGCTCAGCCTCGATAATGCCTTCGATGCGGAGGATGTGCGCCATTTTGATGAGCGGATCCGGCGGCTTCTCAATACCGGGGAGAGCCCGAAATATATTGTGGAGCACAAAATAGATGGCCTGGCCGTCATATTGAGGTATGAAGCAGGAGAGCTCAGCCTGGGGGCAACCCGCGGTGACGGGGAAGTGGGGGAGGATGTGACGGAAAATATTCGCACCATACCTTCAGTTCCCCTGCAGCTGCAAAAACCTGTTGATATTGAGGTCAGAGGAGAAGTTTTTATGCCCCGGGATCAATTTGCGGCGATGAACAGAAGACGGCTTGAAGAGGGGGAGGAGCCCTTTGCCAATCCCCGCAATGCGGCGGCGGGATCGATCAGGCAGCTTGACCCCTCGGTTGCGGCCAGGCGTCCGCTGGCTTTTCTGGCCTACAGCACAGTCAGGACTGAAGCCGGAGAATTTGACAGCCATCACCGGACGATGGAGCATATGAAGGAGCTGGGCTTTAAGATCAACAGGTACTGGAGAACTTCCAGCCTGCAGGAAGTGATCGATATCTGTCAAGAATGGGTTGAGAGAAGGGAGGAGCTCGATTACGAGATCGACGGGATGGTGATCAAAGTAGATGAGCTGGAGCTGAGAGAGGAGCTGGGCGCTACCAGCAGCAGCCCCCGCTGGGCTGTGGCCTATAAATTTCCCGCCCAGCAGAAGACCACCGAAGTGGTGGATATCGAGGTCACTGTGGGCAGAACCGGAGCCCTGACTCCCAATGCGCTGCTGGAACCGGTGGAGGTCGATGGTTCCACCGTCAGCAGGGCAACACTGCACAATGAGGATGAGGTTAAGAAGAAAGATGTGAGGATAGGAGATACAGTTCTCATACAGAAGGCCGGGGATATCATACCGGAGATCGTCAGGGTCATAAAGGAAGAGCGCAGCGGCGATGAGAAGAAATTCCAGATGCCCGAAAGCTGTCCGGCCTGTGGTTCTCAGGCCATCCGCGATCCGGGTGAGGCTGTATGGCGCTGCACAAATGCCGCCTGCCCCGCTCAGGTCAGAGAGAGCATACTTCATTTTGTCTCCAGAGAGGCCATGAATATAGAGGGTATAGGCCCCTCACTCATAGATAGAATGCTGGAGGCTGATCTGATAAAGGATTATGCCGATCTTTACTATCTGCAGCAGGAAGAGCTTATGGGGCTGGAGCGCATTGCCGAAAAATCCGCCGGAAATATACTTCAGGCTGTGGAGGAGAGCAAGAACAGAAGCTTTGATAGACTTCTCTACGCCCTGGGCATAAGGCATGTCGGTTCCCGCACCGCGGCCCTGATAAGCGAGCATTTCCGCACACTTGATAATATAAGGTCTGCGGGGCAGGAAGATCTGCAGGAGATCGATGAGGTGGGACCGGTTATTGCCCGGAGTGTGGTCAATTTCTTTCAGAGGGATAAGAATAAAAAGATCATAGATAAACTGTTAGAGGCCGGCCTGCCCACAGCTCTTAAGAGTGAAGAGGCAGATGATCATCTCCGCAATCTGCGCTTTGTGCTGACAGGCCGCCTGGATGATTTTACCCGGCAGGAGGCCACAGAGGCCATAGAGAAGAGAGGTGGCCGGGTGACCTCGAGCGTGAGCGGTCAGACTGATTTTCTCATCAGAGGTGAAAATCCGGGCTCCAAACTCCAGAGCGCCCGGGAGGAGAATGTCACCATCTTAAATGAAGAGGATTTTGTCAATATTATCCAGGGAAAGGGTGATTACCTTGATCGATAGAGATGATGTGGAGGAGCTGGCTGAACTGGCTCATCTCGAATTAAGCGAGAGCGAAAAAGAACAGTTTGCAGAGGAACTCAACGATGTGGTGGAATATGTCAACCGTATTCTGGAGATCGATACCGGCGATGTCGAGCCCACCTACTATCCTCAGCCCCGGGAAAATGTGCTGAGGGAGGATGAGGTGACAAATGAAGATAGACGGGAAGAGCTTATGAGCGATGCCCCTGACAGTGCTGAAGGACAGTATCGTGTTCCGGGCATAGGACAGCAGTAACAGGAGGTAATATAAATGAGGGAAATCACAGACATGAGTCTTGCCGAACTGCTTGAGAAGAGGGAAAGCGGAGAGATATCTCCGGCAGATATTGCCGGAGCATATCAGAAACGAATAGCTGAATATGAACCTGAGATAGAGGCCTTTACGGCCCTGACCGAAAATTTTGCCGAAAGCGTTAAGCAGGATGAAGGCAGACTGAAGGGTGTGCCGGTGGCTGTTAAGGACAATATGGCCACCTCGAATCTGCCCACAACCTGTGCCTCAAAGGTACTGAAGGATTATACACCACCATATGATGCCACGGCGGTGGAAAAGCTGAAATCGGCGGGAGCGGTGGTGGCCGGCAAAACCAATATGGATGAATTTGCCATGGGTTCGACCACGGAGTTTTCCGCACAGCAGGTGACAAAGAACCCCTGGAATCTCTCACATGTGCCCGGCGGGTCAAGCGGGGGCTCTGCGGCAGCAGTGGCCGCAGAGATGGTGCCGGCGGCGCTGGGCTCTGATACCGGGGGATCTATAAGACAGCCAGCAGCTTTTTCAGGTGTGGTCGGGCTCAAACCCACCTATGGTGTGGTCTCCCGCTATGGCCTGGTGGCCTTCGCCTCCTCCCTGGACCAGATAGGCCCTATTACCCGCTCGGTTGAGGATGCAGCCATAATGCTCAATATCATCTCCGGACATGACAGCCGGGATTCCACTTCGGCCGCTATAGATTATCCCGATTATACCTCGCGTCTGGACAGAGATGTTGCCGGACTGACATTCGGCCTGCCCCGTGAATATCTACAGCTCGATATCGATGAAGAGGTGAAAGCGAGAATCGAGGAGGCTGCCGGCAGGCTGGAGGAGGCCGGGGCCGAAATCAGAGATATTTCCCTGCCCTCCGTAGACCGGATGCTGGCTGCCTATTATATCATATCTCCGGCGGAGGCCAGCTCCAACCTGGCCCGTTATGATGGTGTGCAGTACGGTGAGAGAAAAGAGGCTGATTCGATAGAGGAGATGTATAATAGGACCCGCAGCAGCGGGCTGGGGCCTGAGGTGAAACGAAGGATAATGCTGGGTACATATGCTCTGAGTGCCGGCTTTCAGGATGACCTCTACAAACAGGCTCTCAGGGTTAGAACTCTCATAAAGGAGTCCTATCAGCAGGTCTTTTCTGATGTTGATATTATCATGACTCCAACCACTCCCACTCCGGCCTTCAGACTGGAGGAGGAGCAGGACCCGATAGATGTTTATTATACAGATATGTTTACCGTGCCGGCAAATATAACCGGACTCCCCGCCATTTCGCTTCCAGCAGGATTCAGCGGGGAAGGCCTGCCGGTGGGAGTTCAATTCATAGCCGATGCCTTCAGTGAACCGCAGCTTCTGCAGGCTGCCAGAGGTCTGGAAAAAATTCTGGATCTGCCCTCCGGGGCCAAACTAGATTAAAGGGAAAGGTGATAGGGATGCTGAATGATTATGAAATAGTTATCGGACTCGAAGTTCATGTGCAGCTGCAGACGGCCTCCAAGCTGTTCTGCGGCTGCAGCACAGAGTACGGCAGGCCGCCCAATGTCAATACCTGCCCGGTCTGTCTGGGGCTTCCGGGGACACTCCCCGTTCTCAATGAGAGAGCTCTGGAATTTGCCCTGATGGCGGCCAGGGCTTTGAACTGCAGTGTAAACGAATACAGCAAATTCGATCGCAAAAATTACTTCTATCCGGATCTGCCCAAGGGCTATCAAATTTCCCAGTATGATCTTCCCCTGGGTTATGATGGGTATCTGACAATAGATAAGGAAAAAGATGGGGATTTTGAGAGCAAACAGATAGGCATTACCCGTGTTCATCTGGAAGAGGATGCGGGCAAACTTGTTCACGGCGAGGCCGGAGCCGGTGATAGTTACAGCTATGTGGATTTCAACCGCTCCGGTGTGCCCCTGATTGAAATTGTCAGTGAACCCGATATTAACAGCCCCCTCGAGGCCAAACTTTATCTCAAATCTCTCAAACAGACGATCTCCTATCTGGGTATATCTGACTGCAATATGGAGGAGGGATCACTGAGATGTGACGCCAATCTCTCGCTGCGCGAGAAGGGCAGCGAGGAGTTTGGCATAAAGTCTGAGGTGAAGAATATGAACAGCTTCAGCGCTGTGGAAAGAGCTCTGGACTATGAAGCCCGCCGTCAGGCCGAGGTCCTCTCCCGGGGAGAGGAGGTAATACAGGAGACCAGGGCCTGGAATGAGGACAGCCAGGATACGGAGTCGATGCGCAGCAAAGAGGCAGCTGAGGATTATCGATATTTCCCTGAGCCGGACTTAACCCCTCTGGCCACAGATAGAGAGGATATTGAAGAGATAGATGAAAAGCTGCCCGAGCTTCCCCGGGAGAAATGGCTTAGATTTCAGGAGGAATTTGAACTGCCCGCCTATGATGCTGAGGTATTAACCCAGGAGAAGAAATTTGCTGCGCTCTTCGAAGACGCAGCCGGAGAATATCATGACCCCAAAGAAATCAGCAACTGGCTGATGGGTGAATATCGCCGGCTTCTCAATGAGAAAGAAATGGAACCCGGTGAGGCCGGACTCGATCCCGGGGATCTGATCACGATGCTGGAGATGATAGATGAAGGGACGATCAGCTCCAAAATAGCCAAAGAAGTATTTGAAGTGATGTTCGAAAAAGGAAAAGACCCCGTATCCATAGTAGAGGAGAGGGGTTTAAAGCAGATAAGTGATGAGGGCGAGCTGGAAAAGATAATTGATCAGGTTATAGAAGAAAATCCTGATGTAGTCGAGGATATCAGGGGAGGCAGGGATAAGGCCATAGGTTATATGGTGGGTCAGGTTATGCAGGCCACAGAAGGCAAGGCCAACCCCCAGAAGGCGAATCAGATGCTGAGGGATAAGATCAAAGAGTAGATAAAAGCCGCTCAATAAATTAAATTATAAACGTAAATCATCTCAATCGTCTCAGGAAACAGGGTCTCTGTTCCTGGCCGTTTCAGTGTAATTCTGCTGTTCATCCGGCCGGGGCAGGGACCTTTTCAGCGTTATATAGAGCCAGGGAGCGGCAACAATTATATTGCCGAACTCGGAGATGGGAAATGCATACCAGAGCTCACTGAGGCCGAACTGCTGTCCAAGTATATACATCAGGGGCAGAAGCAGCACCAGCTGCCTGATAAAGGACTGTATCAGGCTTGGCAGTCCCCGTCCTATGGCCTGAAAGGTGGCAGATATTATGATGGCCGGACCTATGATGGGATAGGCCGGGCTGATGTTCTTCAGTGCCGTCACACCGATCTCTATGAGCTCGGGATCAGTGCTGAAAAGCCTCAGAAGCTGTTCCGGTATAAGCTGGAATAAGAGCATGCCGGCTGTGGTCAGGGTGAAAGCCAGGCCCATGCTGTAAAAAAGGCCCTTTTTGACCCTGTCAGGCCTGTTATGGCTGAAATTGTATCCGATCAGGGGCAGATAACCCTGTTTTATACCGAAGATGGGCATCAGCACAAATGACTGCAGCCTGAAATAGATGCCTCCGACCGCGATTGCTACCGGAGAGAAATTGGCCAGAATTCTGTTCATGCCGCCCAGCATGAAGCTGGCCATAAACTGCATGACCATGGCCGGAAAACCAACCCGGAAAACCTCTTTTATCAGGTCCGGGCGGAGTTTGAAACCGCGCAGAGAAATACTCAGCTCGGTCTTCTGTTTCAGGAGCAGATAGAGTATCATGACACCGCTCAAGCTGCGGGCAAAGACTGTGGCTATGGCTGCTCCCTGCAGGCCCAGTTCGGGAAAGAAACCCAGTCCGAAGATAAGGAAGGGATCGAGAAGAATATTGACTCCGGCCCCCAGAAATATATTCAGCATGGGCAGGAAGGTGTTGCCCTCTCCCCGCAGTATATGGTTTCCTATTATGGGCAGAAAGAAGGAATAGGAACCTGTGAGAACCACGGTGCTGTAGAGTGAAGCCTGCTCCAAAAGACCCGTATCTTCGGCGAAGAGAGACAGAAGCTGGGGTGTGAAATTATAACCCACTGCGGCCATAATAAAGCTGGCGACTACAGCAAGCATCATGACCTGTGCTCCAGCCCGGTCAGCCTCCTCTTTTTCATCTGCCCCCAAAAGCCTTGATATAAGCGAGGTTGCACCCACTCCGGTTCCCACCGAAATGCCTATCAGTATCATCTCCAGGGGAAAAAATAGGGCCAGGGAGGAAATAGCCTCCGTGCTGTAGCGGCCGATAAAAATGCTGTCTATGATGCTGTACAGTGACTGGGTGGACATGGCCAGAATACCCGGTATAGACAGCCTGAAGATAAGCGGCAGGACCGGATCTGTGCCCAGCCTTTCAGAAGTTGATTGCGGTTTCATACAAAAAATTCACCTCGATCATGGAGATAGCTGGTTTCAATCGCCATACCATATATGTTATAATAAAATAGTTGCTGAAAGAGAGCTGCAAATATTAACTGAGGAAAATTATCCATTGCTTTAATTCTAACATACTCATCGCGAGATGGTCAAAGAAGTATGCTGAGAAGTTGCTTATGTCCGCGATGCTGGAGGTGTACTGTTTTGCCTGAATCCGAGGAATACAATGTGAGGATAGATGATCTGGCCTATGGGGGAGAGGGTGTTGCCCGCTCTTCGGAAAGGCCTGTGATCTTTGTGGCCGGGGCTCTGCCCGGTGAAGAAGTCAGAGTCAGGCCCTATCAGAGGAAGAAAAATTACTGGCGGGCCGAGCTGGTTGATATTTTAGAGGCTTCCCCCCACAGGGTTGATCCACCCTGTCCGGTTTACGAAAACTGTGGAGGCTGTCAGCTTCAACATCTGGAATATCCCTATCAGCTGGAGGGCAAAGAGGGTATGATTGAGGATGCCCTGATTAGAATTGGAGGCCTGGAGACGGTGCCGGAATTTGAGGTGCGGGGCATGGAATTTCCCTGGTATTACCGCAATAAAGGACAGTTTCCTCTGGGGATCAAAAAAGGGGAAGAGGAGGAGATGATCTGGCCTGGTTTTTACCGGAAGGGAAGCCATGAGCTGGTGTTTTTTGAGGAATGCATGATTCAGCATCAGCCCATCAACAGGCTTTTAAATGAAACCGCTCTGAGGCTCAATAATCATCCCATAGAACCCTATGATGAGGATAACCACCGGGGCAACCTGCGCCATCTGGTGCTGCGGGGTTCTATCTGCACCTCCCAGCTGCAGCTGACCTTTGTGACCAGAAAGCGTGAGCTCTCAGGTCTGGATCAGATCACAGCCGGACTGCAGGAGAATATACCGGAGCTGTGGAGTGTGCATCACAATATCAACCCTGAAAAGACCAATGTTATTCTGGGAGAAGAGAGCCATCTCGTGGCCGGAGAAAAATTCATCACAGAATATATAGGACAGAAAAGGTATCTGATCCATCCCGACAGCTTTTTTCAGGTCAATACAGAACAGGCCCATGAACTTTTTGAGATCATAGCCGGCCTTGTCGGCAGATACCGGCCGGAAAGGATAATTGATGCTTACTGTGGGGCCGGGACTATTGCCATCTATCTGGCCGATAGAGCTGAAAGCGTTGTGGGAATAGAGGAGGTGCCACAGGCTGTGCTGGCAGCGAGCAAGAATGCCAGATTAAATGACTGCCAGAATGAAGTTGATTTTGTGCAGGGCAGGGTTGAGGATGTTCTGCCGGCCATGAGCCTGGAGGATTCGCTTTTGATTGTCGATCCACCCCGCAAGGGGCTTGATGAGGAATGCATTGAGAGCCTGAACCAGGGTGGACCTGAGGCGATTATATACGTTTCCTGTCAGCCCAACACACTTGCCCGGGATCTATCCCGGCTCGAAGATGACTATATGCTGGTGGATCTCGAAGCTGTGGATATGTTTCCCCAGACCTATCATGTTGAGACCGTTGCTCTTCTGGAGAAGAGAAATTAGAGGAGGTGTTTATTGTGCATTATCTGCTGGCTTTCATATTTGCTTTTTCCGGTATAGGAGGTCTTATCTTTCAGGCCGAGATCGGAGTTTTTGTGGGGCTGGGACTTCTGCCCTGGCAGCTGGGAAGGGCTGGTGCTCCCCGGATATTATATCAGGTCAGCGGACTCTTTGCCGTGCTGGCAGGGCTTGTCTATTTTCTGCTGGCCGGAATGTGGTTCTGGTTATTCGCCTATATATTCATCTCCATCTACAATATATGGGGATATTTTCGCTTCTATGGAGAGAAGGAGAGCTCACTGGCCGGATAAAAATTATCGATAATTCTTGACAAATACTCTCTTTTATAATATAAAAGTAGTTAGGGAATAGATATAGCAGCGGATTTAGAAATTATGGTTTTATATTTCAATAAAAAATTCAATTGTGGGGTGAATGTGATATGCCTACTTACCTCTATGAATGCGAGAAGTGCGGAAGATTTGAGAAGATGCAGGGTATCAAAGAAGAAGCCTTAAATGAGTGTCCTGAATGCGGCCGGGAGGTCAAGCGCATAATCGGTGCGCCCGGCATAGTTTTCAAGGGTTCAGGCTTTTACTGCACCGACTACGGCAGCAGCTCCCAGGCTCCAGGAGAACCTGCTGAGGAGCAGAGCGGTGACGGGAGTTCAAAGGAGGAGAAAGCCTCCTAAAATACCTTCTGACAGAACCCGGATAAGAGCTTTCAGATCCGGGTTTATCAATTTTTACAGAATATTTTGCAAAAATGCGGTCTGAGGAGGGAAATTTCTCTGCCGGCTGACCGGAGGGAAATCTCATGAGTGACATTAATTTTTACAGGGTTGAGGATTACAGACGGGAGCTTCTGATCCCCGTTATAGAGAAGATTTTCAGCCGCCGGAAGCTGGACAGCAGGCTGTCAGAAGGAGATCTGGTGCTTTTGAAGATCAATCTTCTGCGGGGGGCAGAACCCGGAGAGGCGGTGACAACCCATCCCGCACTTGTCAGCACAGTGGCAGAAGCTGTCAGCAGATGTGGAGCTGAGGTTAAAGTAGCTGACAGCCCGGGTGGTCCCTTCAAATCTTCAATCCTGCACAGACATTATAAGAAATCAGGTTTTGTGGAGGAGGAAGAAGCGGCATCATTTGAGCTCAATTATGATACCTCCAGCTCGCGCCTAAAAGTGCCGAAGGGAAACAGGACAAAATCGCTGAATATCTGTGAGTTTGCCAGAGAGGCTGATTATATCATTAATCTGCCCAAATTGAAAACTCACGGTCTGACAGAATATACAGGAGCGGTTAAAAATATGTTCGGCATAATACCGGGCATGGAAAAGGCTGAATATCACCTTAAATTTCCCGATGCTGTGAATATGTCCCATCTATTTCTCGATATCTATCAGGCCCTTGAGCCCGGTCTGAATATAATAGATGGCATTCTGGGCATGGAGGGTGAGGGTCCGGGCAGCGGAACTCCCCGCAGATTTGAAGGGCTTATGGTGGCCCGGGATGGCATCAGACTTGATCTGGCCATCTCTCATCTTCTGCAGGGTGATGGCTTTCTGGATTCTCCGCTCTTAACCGCCTGCCGGGAAAGGGAGATCGAATTTTCCCCGGCAGAGATCGATTATCCGGACTGGCTGCAGGAAAAGTTTGTCGGGGTTAATATACCGGAAAATAATAACTCCCGGCTTGTTCTCAGCGAGAGCTGGCCTGATATCGCACATAAGATAGTGGATTCTCTGCTCCGCCCCCGGCCAGTATTCTCCGAGAAGAGATGTATCGGCTGCGGTATATGCCGGGAAAATTGTCCTGTCGAGGTTATTGAGCTGGAGGACGGTATGGCCCGGGTGGATCTGTCAGGATGCATACGCTGTTTCTGCTGTCAGGAGCTCTGCCCCCACAATGCTGTGAAGATAGATCGGCCGCTCCCGGGCAGAATATTATTTGGCTGATCTCAGGAGGTAAAAACATGCGGATAGGTATAATATCAGATACCCATATACCCGATAGAGCCAGCTCTCTGCCTGCTGTTCTTTATGAAGACCTGGATGGAGTTGAGGAGATAATCCAGGCCGGAGATCTCACAACTCAGACTGTTAGAGACAGACTGGAAGAGCTGGCTCCTGTCAGCGGTGTAGCCGGCAACTGTGACAGGAGAGCAGTCAGAGAAGCTTTTCCTCAGGAGATGACCATAATCAGAGAGGGCATAAAGATTTCAGTACACCATGGCTATGGTCTGGGCAGGGATATGCTCTCCAGGCTCTCCTATAAATTTGATGACTCGCAGGTGATAATCTTCGGTCACACCCACAGATTCTACAGAGAATGGCAAAATGATCAGCTGTTTTTAAATCCGGGCTCTCCCACCGCACCGCGAAGACAGAATTTTGGCAGCTATGCTCTGCTCAATATCCGTGGGGAAGAGGAGATCGATGTTGAGATCAAAAAAATATAAAAGGAGGTAGAGATCAGATGGATGAGGAGCTGACTGAACTGGCTGGTAAGCTGAACAGGGCGATCAGAGCCACTGAGGAATATCAGGAATACAGTGAAATACGTGAGAAGATAATCGATGATGAAAAAACCAGAAAAATGCTCAAAGATTACAAGGAAAAGCTGATGAAAGCCAGAAGTAAACAGATGCAGGGGGAAGAACTGGACGAGGAGACGAGACAGGAACTGCAGGAAATTCAGAATTATGTCGACCTGAATAAAAACATCAAGGATTATATGGAAGCAGAACATGAGATAAATGCGCTGATCAAAGAGCTGTATCAGGCTATCTTCTCCGATCTGGAGATAGGCCTGGAAAAGTCCGGTGAGTGAGAATAAAAAACAGCCCCGGTCTCGATCCAGGAGGGGCTGTTTAGCGGACATTCTTTATTCTGATTTTTTAAAAGTGGTCAGATTATAGATGTCAGACAGTCCTAGCTGACTTCAACAACTTCGCTCACTTCGGGTATATGCTCCTTGAGCGTCTGCTCGATGCCGTGTTTGATGGTCATAGTGGACATGGGACATCCGGCACAGGCTCCGGTGAGCCTTACCTTGACCGTGCCGTCATCTTCCACCTGGACCAGCTCAACATCGCCACCATCAGCCTGCAGTCCCGGTCTGATCTGTTCTATTACATCTTCAACCTGCTCTCTATCCAAATTATTCACCTCCATAGCCCTATTATATTTATATTTTGTTTACATACTGTCACTTACGCTCACATTATAACACACAGATTTTTAAAAGCAAAGTAAAGCGGACAACTAAATTTTCCGGGAATTACCGGCAAGAGCGGAAGGAAGATTTCTATGTCCGATTTTATTCATCTTCACAATCACACTGAATACAGCCTTCTGGATGGGGCCATACGCCTGTCGGGATTGATAGAAGCTGCCCGTGAATACGACCAGCAGGCGGTGGCGGTTACCGACCATGGAGTGCTCTACGGCATGGTAAAATTTTACCGCCAGGCCCGCGAGGCCGGGATCAAGCCCATAATAGGCTGTGAGGTCTATGTCACGCCCGGTGACAGGAACAAGAAGGATGACAGAGATCTCTATCATCTCGTTCTCCTGGCTGCCAGCAACCGGGGTTATAAAAATCTGATCCGGATTGTGACCAGGTCCCATCTCGAGGGCTTTTATTATAAGCCCCGGGTGGATAAGGATCTTCTCTATGAAAATCGCCAGGGCCTTATCGCCACCTCCGCCTGTCTGCAGGGTGAGATAAGCTCACTCATTCTGGACGGCAGAGAAGAAAAAGCCGGTGAGAGCTTAAGGGAGTATCAGCAGATATTCGGCCGTGATAATTATTTTGTCGAACTGCAGGATCACAAGCTGGCCGAAGAGAAAAAGGTCAACCCCCGTCTTGTGGAGCTGGCCCGTGCCAATGACGCCGGCCTGGTGGCCAGCAATGACTGTCATTACCTCCAGCCCTCTGATGCTGAATTTCACGATGTGCTCCTGGCCCTGCAGACCAACAGCGAGATCGATGAAGAGGACAGGCTGCAGTTTCCCAATGATGAGTTTTACTTTAAATCACCGCAGGAGATGAAGGAGATCTTTGCCGGGACACCGGAGGCCATAGAGAATACGATCCACATCGCCGAAAGATGCAATGTTGAGCTCGAATTTGATCAATTCTATCTGCCCGATTATCCGGAAGCAGCAGAAGCTGATATCACACCTGAGAAGATGCTGAAGGATCTCTGCCGTGAGGCCCAGGAGGAAAAGTTTCCAGACGATGACGAGGCCCGCCAGAGAATGGAATACGAGCTCGATATCATCTGTGATATGGGCTATGCAGCTTATTTTCTCATAGTGCAGGATTTCATCCGGGAAGCTGAGGAGAGGAATATCAGGGTAGGGCCGGGCAGAGGCTCTGCGGCCGGGAGTTTTGTCTCCTATCTGCTGGGCATCACCAAGGTCAATCCCCTCCAGTACGGATTGATATTTGAGCGCTTTTTGAACCCAGAAAGGGTCAGCCTTCCCGATATCGATATAGATTTCGATGAAAGAAGGGATGAAATAATAGAATATGTATCCCGAAGATACGGTGAAGAGCGGGTTGCCCAGATAGGGACCTTCGGCACCATGGCCGCCCGTGGCGCAGTAAGAGATGTGGGCAGAGCGCTGGGCATAGAATACGATAAGGTTGACAGAGTGGCAAAATCCATACCACTGCAGCAGAGCAAGGGCCTGTCTGAACTGCGGGAGGACAACTCCCGGCTGAAGGAGATGGCCTCCGCTGACGGTGAGATAGAAGAGCTTCTCGATAAAGCAGAGGATATAGAAGGCCTTCCCCGCCATATCTCAACACATGCTGCCGGTGTGATTATAGGTCCGAGACCGCTGATCGATCTCGTGCCACTGCAGAAACAGGATGAGACCCGCATCACCCAGCTGCCCATGGAAGATGTTGAGGCTCTGGGGCTTTTAAAGATGGATTTTCTGGGCCTGCGCAACCTGACCGTTATAGAAGATACCGTAGACAGAATTGAGAAAAATTACGGCTCAGAACTGGATATAGATTCCGTTGAACTCGATGATGGGGAAGTCTATGAGATGCTGGGCCGGGGAGATACTGCCGGAGTTTTCCAGATGGAATCCCAGCTCTTTCAGGATCTTACCTCCCGCCTAAAACCCGACAGATTTACCGACCTGATAGCACTCCTTGCTCTGGGGCGCCCAGGCCCTCTGGGCAGCGGCCTTGTCGATGATTATATTAAGTGCAGACATGGTGAAAAGGAGCCCGAATATCTTCATCCCTCGCTTGAGCCGATTTTGCAGGAAACCTTTGGGCTTATTCTCTACCAGGAGCAGGTGATGGAGATCGCCAGCAAGCTGGGCAATTTCAGTATGGGTGAAGCCGATATTCTGCGCCGTGGTATGGGCAAAAAGAAAAAAGAGCTGGTGGCAGAGGAGAGGGGTCGGTTTGTAGAGGGAGCGGAGGAGAACGGAATATCGAACGAAGTGGCCCACGAGATCTTTGACCAGATGGAGTATTTTTCCGGCTATGGATTCAATAAATCCCACAGTGCCGCCTATGCACTTGTCTCCTATCAGACTGCCTATCTGAAAGTCAAATATCCGGCCGAGTTCATGGCCGCACTTCTCACCAGTGTCATGAGCAATCTGGATAAGGTGAGCAGATATATAGCTTCAGCACGGGAGATGGGACTGGAAATTCTGCCGCCTGATATCAATGAGAGCTATTATGATTTTACCGGCATATCCCGTGAGACCATACGTTTTGGTCTTAAGGCTATCAAACATCTGGGCAGCAGGGCTATAGAGGAGATAATCAGCTGCCGCCGTGAGGGGGGAGAATTTGAGGATATAATCGACCTTCTGGATCGGGCCGATCTCTCCGCACTGCAGAAGAGCGATGTGGAGGCTCTGATCAAGGCCGGAGCGCTCGATGGATTTGAGATGAGCAGAGCGGTGATGCTCAATTCGCTGGAGGAGCTTTACAGCAGGTTGAACAGGAAGAAGAGCCTGCAGGCTGAAGGCCAGACATCGTTTTTCGATCTGGTGGAAGAGGACGATAAATTTTTTGCCGATGACTTTACATTTTCCCCGGCCGAGGATTTTTCCCAGCAGGAGAAATTGAACCAGGAGCGAGAATATCTGGGACTCTATCTCTCGGGCCGGCCTCTGGACCCCTATGGAGAATTTTTCCGGAGGATAGGAGCCGAAGCAGAGCTGGCCGCAGCTGCGGGTGACCGGAAAAATGATCGGGTTTTTCTGGGAGGAGTTGTCAAGGAGATTCGCGAGCACAGGACCCGCAATGATAGAAAAATGGTCTTTTTGACACTGGAGGCCGGCGAAGAGGAGAGGGATGTGGTGGTCTTTCCAGGAGTATATAAAAACTCTGTCCGACTTCTGAGCGAACGCCAGATTATCCTGCTCTCAGGTCGTCTGGATGATGATCAGATTATAGCCGGGCGTGTTATAATACTGGACAGAGGTGTTCTGCTGCTGGAGGTGGAAAAACAGAATTCCGGGGCCATGGAGGAGATTTTAGCTGAACTGGAAGAAGAACCTCAGAGTGAGATACCTGTGCTGTTAAGAGAGGAGGGGGAAGATGAGTGCAGAATCTGGCTCCCCCCTGAGAAGATATGGGCCCCGGGGCTGGAGGAATATAGAGAGGTGATGCAGGAAAGATTTCCCGCTGTCGAGATCACCGCTTTTAAATTCGACGGGTGAGGTCCTCTAAAGAAGCGCTGAAATAATTACAGGAGGGAATAATCAATGCAGATAAGGATGGAAGAAGATTCGATAGGGCAAAAAGAGGTGCCGGCAGATGCCTATTATGGAATCCAGTCTCTCCGGGCCTGTGAGAACTTCCAGATAACCGATCTCAATGTCCATCCCAGGCTGGTTGAATCGCTGGCACTTGTCAAGAAGGCGGCGGCACTCACAAACCGCAGAATTGGACTGCTCAATGAGGAGAAGGCCAAAGCCATAGTTCAGGCGGCAGAGGAGGTGGCAGAGGGCTCACTGCGCGATCATTTCATCGTCGATGCCGTTCAGGGCGGTGCGGGTACTTCCATCAATATGAATATGAATGAGGTGCTGGCCAACAGGGCTATAGAGATTCTGGGAGGAGAAAAGGGTGATTATCATCGCGTCCATCCCAACAATCATGTCAATATGGGCCAGTCTACCAACGATGTAATTCCTACTGCTGTCAGAATAACCACTATAGATATGTTAAAAGGGGTGCTTGAACAGCTGCAAAGCCTTCATACTGCCCTGAAGGATAAGGCCGAAGAATTTGATGATGTAATCAAGATGGGGAGAACACAGCTCCAGGATGCAGTTCCCATACGCCTGGGTCAGGAATTTAACGCTTATGCCAGCGCCGTCAGCAGGGACCGAAAAAGGGTGGAGGAAGCCATCGATGACCTGAAGAGGATCAATCTGGGAGCAACAGCTGTAGGCACCGGCCTGAATGCAGACCGGGATTATGTGGAAGAGGTGACCGGTATTTTAAGCGATGTAACAGGTCTAAATCTCTTTCAGGCTGATGACCTTGTCGATGCCACCCAGAATGTCGATTCCCTTGTCAATGTCTCCTCCGCACTCAAGACCTGTGCCAGCAACCTTTCCAAGATTGCCAGCGATCTGAGGCTGATGTCATCAGGACCCCGCACGGGATTAAATGAGATAGATCTGCCGGCGGTACAGCCCGGGTCCTCAATCATGCCCGGCAAGGTCAACCCCGTCATACCGGAAGTTATAAATCAGATATCCTATCACATAATGGGGAGCGATGCTACCATCACCAAGGCGGCCGAGGCTGGTCAGCTGGAACTGAATGTCATGCAGCCGGTTTTGATGTATAACCTGTTTCAGTCGATTGAGATGATGCGCAACGGTATTGAGACTTTTGTCGATAACTGCATAGTTGATATCGAGGTTAACAGGGAGAGATGTCGGGAGCTGGTTAACAGAAGTGTCAGCATCATAACGGCCATCAATCCTCATGTGGGCTATGAAAAGGCAGCTTATATTGCCAAAAAGGCCCTGGAAGAGGATCTGTCTGTCAGGGAGATCATTCTTGATGAGGGAATTCTAAGCGAGGAAGAGCTGGAGCAGATACTTGATCCCTATGAGATGACTGAGCCGGGCATAGCCGGCAGAGACCTCCTCGATTATCACGATTAAAAGGAGAGTTTTCACCCTATCTTTTCTGAGAGGATGAATAAAATGTGGCAGATTGTCTTTGTTGTGGAGGGGAGAGAGAGGGCGGATTCTATAAAAAAACATCTGAGCAAAAAAGGATTTCTGGTCAGAGTTGAAAGCTCAACTGCAGGGGGTTTTCAGATAAAGACCACTGCCTCTGAAGCTGAGGAGGCACATCAGTATATTATCGATGAATGCCAGCATTAGCTCATTTAAATTCGGGCCGACAGGAAAAAGGCCAGCAGCTTCCGCTGAAACTGGAGAGCTGCTGGCCCTGTTTTTGCTGCCGCTTAAGCTAAAATTTAGCCAAAGAGATACTCCGCTTCTTCGTAGAATTCAGGTGGGACTGTTTTAATCTCGGCCACCGCTTCTGAGAGATCGACCGCTTTGATATCCTGGCCCTTAAGAGCAGGCATCTTACCGAACTCTTCCTGATGGACGAGATCTATGGCCCTGAGTCCATAGCGGCTGGAGAGCACCCTATCGTAAGCAGTGGGTGTGCCGCCGCGCACTATATGCCGGGGCTGAATATATCTTGTTTCCCAGTCCAGGCGCTCCTCAATTTCATCTGCCAGATAATCTCCGATGCCTCCCAGCACAACATGACCGAATTCGTCCGTCTCCTCATCCTGGGCCATCATCTCTTCCATCTCAGTGGTTGTTGCACCTTCGGCCACAACGACAAGAGCATAATCCTTACCCCGGCTGCGCCTTTCCTCCAAAAGCTCACAGACATCCTCTATGCTGTATTCCTTTTCAGGTATCATGATAACATCAGCATCTCCAGCCCAGCCGGCATAGAGGGCAGTCCAGCCCGCATAACGACCGAAGATCTCATAGATTATTACTCGATGGTGTGAGCGGGCGGTGGTGCGAAGGCGATCGAGATGATCGGTGGCAGCCTGGATGGCACTCATAAAGCCAAAAGTCATATCCGTGCACTGCAGATCGTTGTCCATGGTCTTGGGAACACCGATCACATTCAGGCCCCGCTCATAGAATTTGTTGGCTGCGCCCAGTGTATCGTCTCCTCCGATGGCTATCAGGGCATCTATATCCTCTTCTTCCATGGTTTCCTCTACTTTTTCGGGATCATTTTTGGGATTGAAGGGATTTGTTCTGCTGCTTCCGAGCATGGTTCCCCCCTCGGTCATGATGTCGATAACGTCGTCTATCTCCAGGGGGCGATTTATGTTCTCCAGAGCGCCCTTCCAGCCATCCTCAAAACCGACAAATTCATAACCATATTCATTGATACCTTTCCAGACGATGGATTTGATTACTGCATTGAGACCGCCGCAATCTCCGCCACCGGTCAAAATTCCAATTTTCATCTTGAATACCTCCTCTGATTTTGTTGCTTTTTGATAGATGAGTTAAAATTTCTCTGCCGGGTCTGACATTTTATTCTTTCCAGATACTCTTAAGTTTTCAGCCTCTGGCTGTCGGCCTGCATTCAAACTTAAATACTTCGGTCATTAATTAATACAAGACAGATCTCACTTTTCCTGCCGATCGAGGTAAAATGAGAAGATTCAAACGTTATAGTTTGACAAATTTATCTTCCTGGTGGTATGATAGATTAAAGCTGCTGTAGGGGGGAATATTTCATGGAAAGGATTGGAGTTTTGACTAGTGGAGGCGATGCTCCGGGGATGAATGCCGCCGTGAGATCTGTAACTCGCAGTGCCCTGGAAAAAGGTCTGGAGGTTCTGGGAATAAGAAGAGGATTTGCAGGGCTGGTCAATGGGGAGATATTCCCTCTGCGCGATGATGATGTATCCGGAAAGGTCAACAGGGGCGGAACTTTCCTGCTCACAGCCCGCAGTGAGAAATTTCGCAGCGAGGAGGGACAGCAGGAAGCCCTGGAAAACCTGCAGCAACATGGCATCGACGCTCTGGTGATTATCGGAGGGGACGGATCTATGCGCGGAGCCAGAGCTCTGGAGAATAAGGACTTTGATACCATGGGCATCCCCGGATCTATCGATAATGATCTGGCCTGTACCGATTATTCAATTGGTTTTGATACGGCCACAAATACCATCGTGGAAGCGGTTGATAAGCTGCGGGATACCGCAACCTCCCATGAAAGAGTCTTTGTGGTTGAAACCATGGGCAGGGATAATGGGTTGTTGACTCTGGATGCCGGCCTGGCAGCCGGGGCAGAGGCAATTTTAATTCCCGAGATAGATTTTGAGCTGGAAACAGTATGCAGGCGCGTGGCTGAAGGCTATAGACAGGGAAAACTACATAATCTGATCATGGTTGCAGAAGGTATCGAGCTGGAAGGTATCGGCAGTAAAAGGGAGCGTGCTGTCTTTAAAGTGGGCCGGGTTATTGAGAGACATACAGGCCATGAAGTTAGGGAGGTTGTGCTGGGGCATGTGCAGAGAGGTGGAGCTCCTTCGGCCAAAGATAGAATATGGGCCAGCAGGATGGGAAAAGAGGCTGTCAGTGCACTGCTCACAGGTCATTCAGGTCAGATGGTCAGCAAACAGGGGCATAATCTGACATTAACTCCCTATGAGGATGTTCTTGCCGGAAGTCTGAAGATAGATAGAGAACTCTATGAACTTGCACATATCATAGGGTAGAATTTAACAATTAGGATTTGACAGGAAAGTTTTTGCACCAGAATAAGTGAATACATGCACATTTATATTGTTAATAAACTTAACAGGAGGTATAATCTGTGCGCAAAACTAAAATCGTCTGTACACTGGGACCCTCGAGCAATGACAGATCAACACTTAAACAGATGGCCGAAAATGGCATGGATGTGGCCAGGTTTAATTTTTCTCATGGTGATCATGAGGAACATCTTCAGCGGATGGAGCTCATAAGAGAGGTGGAGGAAGAGCTCGATAGACCGATCGGTATTATGCTCGACACCCAGGGCCCCGAGATAAGGACAGGTGATCTAATCGAAGATGAAGTTGAGCTGGAAGAAGGAGAGGAAGTTGTTATAACAACCGAAGATATAGAGGGCTCTGCTGAGAGATTTACAGTCGCCTATGATAACTTGCCCGATGATGTCAATCCCGGCAGCAGCATACTCATAGATGACGGTCTCATAGAGCTGGAAGTCCTCTCTGTGGCCGGCACTGAGATAAATTGTAAGATAATGAATGGAGGCCAACTCGGCACATTTAAGGGTGTGAATCTGCCGAATGTCAAGGTCAAGCTTCCGGCCCTGACGGAAAAGGACAGGGAGGATATAACTTTTGGATGCCAGCAGGGTGTCCATTTTGTAGCTGCTTCTTTTGTGCGCAAAGCCGATGATGTGATCGAGATCAGAAAGCTTCTGGAAGAGCATGACAGTGAGGATATAAATATAATACCGAAGATTGAAAACCAGGAAGGTGTGGACAATATCGATGAGATCATCGAGGTCTCCGATGGCATAATGGTAGCCCGCGGTGATCTGGGTGTGGAACTGCCGCCGGAGAAGGTTCCCATCATACAGAAGCAGATAATCCAGAAGTGCAACGAAGCTGCCATACCGGTGATAACGGCCACCCAGATGCTGGATTCCATGATCCGCAACCCCCGCCCCACCAGAGCAGAAGCATCAGATGTGGCCAATGCCATATTTGACGGCACAGACGCTATAATGCTCTCGGGGGAGTCAGCGGCCGGCAAATACCCCGTCCAGGCAGTGAGCACCATGGCCCGGATTGCCGTGGAGACGGAAAACTCCCTCTCCTACAATCAAAAGATGGCCGGCCGGAGTCCCGGCACCAAAACAGCCACAGAGGCTATAAGCCATGCCACCTGTGAGACTGCAGTAAATCTCGATGCGGACGCTATAATAACTTCCACAGACTCGGGCCTTACTGCCCGAATGGTGGCAAAATACAGACCCTTTAAAAAGATCATTGCCGTCACACCTAACGAAAAAGTCAAACATTTTCTGACGCTCAGCTGGGGTGTCTATCCTCTGCAGGCCGGTGAAGCCGATTCCACCGACGAGATGATACAGCTGGCCATAGATGCCGCCTTTGATGAGGGGCTGGTGGAGAGTGGCGATCTGGTCACGGTGACAGCCGGTGCCCCGGTGGGCATGCCCGGAACTACCAACCTCATCAAAGTCGATATAGTCGGCCGACCTCTGCTGGAGGCCATGGGGGTTGGCAAGAGCATAATAATGGGCAGGACTATAATGGTTGAGGATGCTGAAGAAGCCAATGAAAGAATCACTGAAGGAGATATTCTCGTCACAGACATGACCGACAGCAGTTATATGTCAGCTATCGAGAAGGCCGGAGGAATAATCACCAGAAAAGGTGGCCTAACTTCTCATCCGGCAATAGTTGGTCTCAATCTGGAAAAACCCGTCATAGTGGGGGCCGGTGACCAGATTGATAAGCTGGAAGAGGGTGAGGAGATAACACTCGATGGTGTCAGAGGTCTCGTCTATAAGGGCAGAGCTCATCTGAGGTAAGAACAGGCAGAAAAGATCACATGTAAAGGATAAAAATTAATAAAAAATAAAGGAGCGGGGCTGTGAAAGCCCCGCTCCTCTGATATTAGAAGTGAAAAGATCTCGTAGCCATCCGGATGGGATGGTGCTGGCGTAACTTACGCACATTTGTTGCATACTAACCGAATTTCCTCGAAGCTACAACGGTGGATAACGGTGCTCACTTCTTGAGGTTCCTGTGATGCAGCGCTTCTTTGAACACAATCTCCCAAGCTTCGGAACATTCGATCCTGTAAAACAGTTTCTGAGAAACATCTTTTTATCCGGATGATGATCTCTTCACTTCTATATTCATTTTAGCAGACAGAAGCAAAAAAGTCAAGCAAAATTTTAAAATTAAATACATGTATGAAAATTATCCATCCGGGGCCCGGTATGCTGATGTTTTACGGTGTTATAATACCTCACTTCAATGGGATCCGGGGCAGGATTATATCTGTAGATCAAGAATTAGGTTATAACTGCCGGTGAATCGGTCATATCTGGATCAATCTTGAGCAAAAGGGATAATATTATATAGGTTTCAGTTTCCGGGGGGAGAAAAAGTTGGATAAAGAACGCCTGAACAGTTCAGAATTGAGTGAGAGCTTTCTGCGCGAAAATTTCTTCACCAGGCTTGATAAGCAGGCCTGGTATATGATATCGCCGAAAACTTTTGGAGAAGTCAACAGAGCTCTTGCCCGTTTTTTGGGCAGGGACGAGGAGGATATAAAAAGGACCTGTGTGGAAGAGGTGATGAAGGAGGCGGAGGCGGAGAAATTCATTGCGGACAATGAGCATGTATTTGCCAGCGGTGAGGACAGCAGTGTAGATCAGGTTGTGGAGAATGCCCGGGGAGAGGAGAGGATACTGCAGATTTTAAGGCGACCGATATTTGACGATAAAAACCGGGTAAAAGCGATTATGGGACTGGCCGAGGATATCACGGACTGGAGAGAAGCTGAAAGGAATCTCTACGAAAAGGAGGAGCTCTTTCAGTCGATCATCTCCACACTGCCTGACCTGCTTCTGGTACTGGATGATGAGGGAATATATCTCAGAATTTGGACCGGCAACAGGGATATTCTCTATGCACCCCGTTCACAGCTTTTGGGTCAGAGGATCGATGAGGTTCTTCCCCGGGAGCCGGCTGAAAAGATCAGGGAAAACCTGAACAGTGCCCTGGAGAGTGTGAGCATGCAGGTATTTGAATACAGCCTCGAGGTCAGCGCCGGTGAGAGGCATTTTGAAGCCAGAATTAAGGCTGCGGGCAGGGATAGGGCTGTTATGGTAGCCCGGGATATAACCGACCGCAAAAATGCGCATAATAAAATAAAGGAGCTTCATAACATAGCTGTGGAGATGGGCAGCAGCCAGACTGAAGAGGAGATATATCAGCACACTGTCCGGGCCGCCGAGAGAATTCTGGAGTTTGATGTCTGCTCACTGGATATTGCCGAAGATGATATGCTTGTGGTCAAAGCCACCTCATCCGGTGTGCCTGAAGGCGGATCGGTGAGCCAGAAAATTGCTGAAAGCGGTATAGCCGGCATGGTATATCGCACCTGCGAACCTCATCTATCCGATGATATTCATGAAGAGCCCGATGCTGCTCCGGTTGATAGCAGCTATCGTTCAGCTCTAACTGTTCCCATAGATGATTATGGCGTTTTTCAGGCTGTCTCCTCCGAGAGGGGCAAATTTGACAGAGAAGATCTGCAGATGGCCGAATTGCTCATCTCCCACACCAGCACGGCTCTAAAGCGTCTGGAGGCCGAAAAGGAGATCAGATATCTGGGTTTTCACGATGAGCTCA
>CAYXAK010000007.1:36673-39127 GCA_964462585.1 uncultured Halanaerobiaceae bacterium | reverse complement strand
CTGGCCACATCTTCGGGCACGGGTTCGCGATTGACGATGATCCAGTCGAAGATCTGTTCACCGGCATGACGTGTGATGGCCCGCACGTGGTCTGCCGCATCATATCCATCTGTCTCACCGGGCTGTGTCATTATATTGCATATATATATTGCCGGAGCCGAACTCTCCTTTATCTCCTCCACGATATCCTCTATGAGCAGGTTGGGCAGTATGCTGGTATAGAGGCTCCCGGGCCCCACAGTTATCACCTCGGCTCTGCTGAGGGCGGATACCGTCCTCTCACTGGCCTGACAGTCCCGGGGCTGCAAAAACACGCGGTCTATCTTTTTATCCTCCAGGGGTATCAGCGACTCTCCCATGCGGTCACTGCCGTCCCTGTACTCGGCACCCAGGCGAACATTTTCCTTGGTGGCGGGAAGCACCTGACCCCGAACAGCCAGAACCCGGCTCGATTCCCTCACCGCATCCTCGAAATCATCCACAACCTGATTCATGGAAGCTATGAAGAGATTGCCGAAGCTGTGGCCCACCAGATGGCCGTCAGAACTGAAACGGTACTGGAATAGCTCCTCCATGAGCGGCTCGGTATCAGCTAAAGCCACCAGACAGTTCCTTATATCACCCGGCGGCGGCATGCTCAGCTCATCCCTGAGCTTGCCCGAACTGCCCCCATCATCGGCGACAGTCACAATGGCATTTATATTGCCGGTCTCGTGTTTGAGCCCTCTCAGTAGATTGGAGAGGCCGGTGCCTCCACCCAGGGCTGTTATGCTGGGGCCTTTGTCAAGTTTTTGCCGCCTGTAGAGCGAATCGACGATTCTCTCATTCTCGGTGTTAATTCGGCCCAGCAGCCTGCGGAGGGAATATACGAAGAGCAATGCACCTCCGGCAATTATTGCCAGGCCTAAAAGCGCCGGTCCCGCCAGCAGAAAATCCAGAAGGCGCAGGTCGGCATTGAGCTCCACGAGCGGTGCAATAAAGGAGTGTATAATCGCTGCCACACCGATCATGGCAAGCAGCAGCGATAGGGCCAGCAGTGCTATCCATCTCTTCAGCCCGATACCGGGGTAGAGCCATTTCCATAATCTCACAGTTTCCTACCTCGCTTTTTTACTTATCTATATCGCGGTGCTGAACGCTGACTCTGTAATCCTGACTGGTGAGAAAGTCCTTGAGTCTGAGCACGGAGGCCACAGAGCGATGATGACCGCCCGTGCAGCCTATGCCTATCATCAGATGGCTCTTGCCCTCTTTCTCGTATTCGGGCAGCAGAAATTTGATGAAATCGAAGAGCCTGTCATAGAATTTCTCTGCCACAGGCCATTTGTAAATATATTTCTGCACCTCAACATCTTTGCCCGTCTTCTCCCGCAGTGAATCGACATAATGGGGGTTGGGCAGAAACCTCACATCCAGAACGATATCGGCATCCAAGGGTGGACCGTGTTTGAAGCCGAAGGATATGAGCGAGATGCCCAGATCATATGTATCGCCATTTTCTCCGTAATAGAGGCGGTCCAGCTCCTGGCGATATTCCTGGACGGAAAACTGTGAGGTATCCAGCACCCTGCTGGCCCTGCCCTTCAGCTCCTCGAGGAGCTGTCTTTCCTTCTTTATAGCCTCCAGCAGCCTGCCTTCATCATCGAGGGGATGCTTTCTTCTAGTCTCCTTAAACCTGCTGACGAGTGTCTCGTTGGAGGCATCGAGAAAGAGCACCTCGTAGACCAGATCCCTTTCATCGAGCGAATTGAGGGCGGCGGCCAGGGCATCGAAAAATTCCCGGCCCCGTATATCGCTGACAACCGCCAGCCGATCGTAATTTGACTCCAGACAGAGATCGGCAAATTTTTCTATCAGTGTCGGAGGCAGATTGTCCACACAGTAATAACCCTTATCCTCGAAAAAATCCAGAGCCAGAGATTTGCCCGCCCCGGACATTCCCGTTATGACCATCAGTTTCATAATAGTTGACACCCTTTTTCTGTATAAGTCTATATATCATTTCTGCTTACAATTATACGACATCAGAGGGCTGCATGCAAAAATTGTTCCATATCCATATCAATCCAGATATGAGCTGCCCAGCTTCCTCATATACCTCTCGGGAAACTTACTTATCATGAAGGTCTTCCAGCGGGGTATCCTGACGGGCTCATCCCCGCAGAAAACCTCATAGTTGCCGCGCAGCTTCTGCAGTGTGGCCAGCCCCATGGCATTGTTGACACAGTAGAATTTGCGGTATCCCGGCAGGGAAGCGGGTATGGCCTCCAGATACTGAAATAAGGAAGGCACATGTGACAGAGCACTATCGACCATGGCCTCCAGTGCGGAAAGAGCCTGGCTGCGCCGGGAAGGTTCCAGCAGCTCCTCTGCCTCCTCTATCTCCAGCTCCTCCAGGGGCCAGAAAATGCGGTCACGCCCCATAATATCAGCTCTTATATCCCTGGTTATATT
>CAYXAK010000007.1:0-36573 GCA_964462585.1 uncultured Halanaerobiaceae bacterium | reverse complement strand
GGTGAGAGGGAATTGTAAGCCTGCCAGAGCCGGTCGGCATTTGCAGCCAGCCGAGTGAGAGAGCTGTCACCGAATTGACCGGCCCAGGACTGCACCCTCTCCACAGAATCAGCCGGCAGTGAGCTATGCCCGGGCCTGAAAATCTCAACCACCTCGTCCATCAATTCCTGCCGCAGTCCTGTCTCCACACCGGGAAGCTCATCCTCAAAATTATCCAAAAGCCTGTCCTGCAGGTATATTATGGTGACCGGATCCCTGAGCTCATCATCGAGCATCGGTATTGTCAGAGCAAAACTGCGCGAAACATCCTCCAGAATTTCCCGGCAAAAACGCCTCGCTTCTTCACTCATATCATAAAGACACCCCTGATCATAAGCACTATCACCAGTAAAATAACCCCGCCGATGAACAGATTGACAAGGCTATAGATCAACCTCATCCCGGAACTCAACCCCGGCTCTTCTGCCGGAGGGATGGCGATAGGTGTGAGTGTGGCCTTCTCATCACTGTCAAAATCCGCCAGAATCTCCTCCTGTTTTTGCTCCCGGGGATGAAACCAGTCGATGATCCTGGGCGCATTATCCAGATTTTCCCTGTCGGGGGCGGCAAAGGACCAGTTGCTCTCACCGGCCTCAACTGGCCGAAAATAATCATCGCCAAAGGGATCGAAGCCGCCCACAAAAAGATGGAAATCTGCTCCCTGCAGCGGGTCAGTGAGGATATGGCGGGGAAGCTCCACCTCTATCAAATTCTCATCAACGCTCACCTCTGCCTCCTCCAAATCCCAGGGCGAGGTCTCGGCATCTATATCCAGATCCCTTATTAGGTCATGGGGATCATCCTCCGGCACCATCTTTCTCAACCACCATCCGCTGAGCCGAAGATGATAGTTCCAGGGATGATCCTCACAGAGTTCAACACCCGCCCCGGGGCGAAAGAGCTCGCTCTGGCCGCCTTCAGATGTGTCTAAATAGATATGGATCAGAGGATGGCTGAAACCCTTCAGGCCCCGCCAGGGATCTGTCAGATCCTCAAACTTAAATGTGAAAAAGTATGCTTCTTCGTATTTTTCTATGGTGAACTCTCTGATATCAAAGAGACCGCTGCCGGGAGCAAAAACCTCATGGCGGGGATAGATATAATCGCCGGGCCCGTGATCATCACCAGGAGGGTCAGTCTCCTGATATATGACACCGTTCTCATCGGCTGCACCCACGCCGCCCCCCGCCCAAACCCCAGCTGTGACCAAAAACAGTGAGGCGAGAAGAGCCCCCGCCAAAAAACTCTGCCAGCTGAATGCTCTGATATATCTCTCCTGCTGCAAGAAAAAAGCCTCCTTAATCGATGTTATCCGCCCTCAACTTAAACCATCAACCGCTGCTGTCAGCTGCTATAGCCACCGCCAGGGCCCCGGTTACACCGGTATCATCTTCCAGCTCAGCTTCGACCAGCTCACACCTTCTCCGTGAGGAGGGCAGGGCGTGATCTGCCAGGCTCTTTTCCATATCATCCCAGAAGAGATCCCTGGCCTTCATGACCCCGCCTCCAAAGACTATGAGCTCCGGATTGAACAGTGTGATGAGATTGGCCACACCGAGTCCCAGATAGAAGCCCATCTCACTGTATACATCAGCAACAGCCTCATCTCCGCTGCGTGCGGCTCTGGCAATCAATCTGCCGGGAATCTCCTCTTCCTCCAGATCGATCTCCCGCTTCTCCAGCAGTTCAGCCAGGAGGTGAGCACGTTCATTTTTCAACAGCCTCGCCGCCTCTCTCGATATGGCCGTGCCCGAGGCCATGGCCTCCAGGCAGCCGCGATGCTGGCCAAAACCACAGGTGGGACCGGCGGGTTTTATGATCATATGCCCTATCTCCCCGGCACCATCAGAGCAGCCGTGGTAGACTTCATCATCGATTATTATGCCACCACCTATACCTGTGCTGACTGTTATGTAAATCTGATCACCACTGCCCTGCCCGGCACCAAAGAGCTTTTCACCCAGTGCCGCTGCATTGGCATCATTTTCCAGATGGACGGGCAGATTTATTTCGGCCTCCAGCATATCGCGCAGGGGAAAATCGGCAAAGGGCAGGTTTGAGGTGGCATGGATAACGCCTTCCGATATGCTCAGAGGTCCCGGGCTGCCGATACCCACACCCTCCAGCTGTTCAAGCTCAAGACCGCTATCGTCGAGAGCCCTCTCCAGGCTCCTGCAAATATTTGCGATTATCCTCTCTTCCCCTTCTTCCACCTCCGTGGGCAGACGGCTCCGGGCCAGAATGCTGCCACTCCCGTCCGCCACGGCGGTCAGGATCTTGGTGCCTCCCAGATCGACTCCCGCATAATATCTCTGCAAATTAAAACCTCCCAATCATCGCTCAACTGTGTTTTCTGCAGTTTCCGTTCCCTCAGCATCTGACATATAGGGGCCCAGAAGTTTGCGTGTGCCGGCTATCACCAGCAGACCTGTCAGGCTGAAAAACAGCACCGGCAGCCCGGGTGTGACGATAAAGAGGGCCACGATAAAAACCAGCTGCACCATCAGCCAGAGAAAGGCCTGAATGATATTATCCAGCGGTATGAGCAGCGAATACTTTATACGCCTGATAAATCCCATCTCCCCGCGGATGGCGCTAAGCCCCCAGAAAAACATCTGGGTCATGGTAAAGAAGAGGATAAAATAGGCCACCAGAGCGGTCAGTGCCATCATCAAAAATCCCTCTTCCACCCGGGCCAGATAAAAATTGAGTGCCACATAGAGTATGAGATAGATCAGAGCGCTATACACAAAGCCTGTCAGTCCGTTTATAAAGGCGCCCGGCAGACCGGTGAATATCTGGCGCAGTTTGCCCCGGCCCTCATTGTAGCGCAGATCGACCACGCGGAGGCCCGAGATAATTATGGGCCCCACCAGAAAGAGCGGCAGCAGATAGGGCAGGAATACGCCCATTATCATAGAATTTAAAGCCAGAAATACAATCGGCGATATCAGCAGGAACATTATCAGACTGAAAAAGATAAAGAAGAAGAGCGATTCATAGAATTTTTTGAAGACATCCTTGATGACTTCCCATATCAGCAATTTTCTGCCTCCCGTATTGACAGCTAAAAATCTCCGCAGCCGTATTCACTCATCTTCATCGAAAAAGATCCTCTTCAGAACTCTGGCCACACCTGCCTTTTCATTGCTGGCCGTAATTCTGTCAGCACCTTCCCTGACACCGGCCGGAGCGTTATCGACCGCGATGCCCAGGCCGGCCCATTTTAACATGCCCAGATCGTTGAAGCCGTTGCCCACTGCCAGCACATCCTCAAATTCTATCCCCATTCCGGCAGCTATCTCCTGGAGGGCCCTGGACTTATCCACTCCTCCGGAGATTATCTCGATGAATTCGGGCTTGGAGGTCGTTATATTCAATCTCTTCTGATAGAATTCCCTCAGCTCCTCCAGATAGTATTTCTGGCGCCTTTCGTCATCTTCGAGTATCAGCATCTTGGAGGGGGGAGATTCTATCTCCTCACTGAGAAAATTTTCTGTGGCCCTGCCCTGTATGCCAGAAGTGCTCTCATAGGAATGAGTCAGTCTGTTGCGGCGGCGAAAATACAGCGAATCCTCGATATATACGCAGATCTCCAGCCCCTGTTCTTCGCAGTAGCGCAAAATCTTCCGGGCCAGCTCCAGTGGTATGGGATCATGTGATACTACATCTCCCCCGGGTTGACGGACATAGGCACCGTTATGACATACAACCGGTGTTGAGATCTCCAGTTCCCGCACATAACCTATGGCAGCACTGTAGGTGCGGCCTGTTGCAATTATGAATTCTATACCTCTGTCCTGCAGCTGTAAAATCAGATCACGGGCTTCCGGCTCCAGTGTCTGATCATCGAGCAGCAGTGTGTCATCAAGATCGAGTGCCACTAACTTGTATTCCATTTTGTCATCCTCCTGTTACATACTTCCCTCTCAGAAGCTATTTTCCTGCCCCAAGAAAAAAACACCCCCGCAGAGGGGGTGCAGAAAACAGGGTGAGAGTGATCAGTGATCAGGCAAATTTATCTGTCAGTTCAAGCACATCCTCCCTGATCTCAGCGAGCCTCTGATCATTATCGTAGCTCTTCAGCGTCTCATATATGAGCTCTGCTATCGTCTCCATATCGTCCTCTTCCATACCCCTGGTGGTGACAGCCGGAGTTCCCAGCCTGATGCCGCTTGTTACCATCGGACTTCTTTCTTCAAAGGGGATGGTATTCTTGTTGACGGTTATCAGAACTTTATCCAGGGCTGTCTCCGCCTCTTTGCCGGTTATATCCATATTGGTGAGATCGACCAGCAGAAGATGGTTGTCGGTACCGCCCGAGACGAGCCGCATTCCGTATTCCTGCAGGCTCTCGCCCAGGGCTCTGGCATTTTTAACTATCTGCTCCTGATATTCCTGAAACTCCTCTGTGAGGGCCTCCTTGAAGCCCACAGCTTTGGCAGCTATTATGTGCATTAAAGGCCCGCCCTGTATGCCGGGGAATATGGCCTTGTCCACCTTTTTGGCATGTTCCTCCGGACAGAGTATGAGACCTCCCCTGGTCCCGCGCAGTGTCTTGTGAGTGGTAGAGGTGACAAAATCTGCCTCTTCCACCGGATTGGGATGGAGACCCGCTGCCACCAGACCTGCGATATGGGCCATATCGACCATAAAGTAGGCGTCGACCTCATCGGCTATCTGGCGGAATTTCTTGAAGTTGATTATGCGGGGATAGGCGCTGGCTCCGGCTATGATCAGCTCCGGATCGTATTCTTCGGCCAGCATCGAGACCTGATCATAATCGATGACCTCATTGTTTTTGTCCACACCATAGTGGACAACATCGTAATATTCGCCGGAGAGATTGACCGGGCTTCCGTGGGTCAGATGGCCGCCGTGGGTCAGATCCATGGCCAGAACGGTATCACCGGGATCGAGTATGGAGAAATAAACGGCCTGGTTGGCCTGTGAACCCGAATGGGGCTGGACATTGGCATGTTCAGCATCGAAGAGCTCTTTGGCCCTCTCCCGGGCCAGATCTTCGACCTCATCGACAACCTCACAGCCGCCATAATAGCGGTTGTCTGGATAGCCCTCGGCGTATTTGTTGGTCAGACAGGAACCGGCAGCTTCTTTGACCGCTTCGCTGACAAAGTTTTCCGAAGCTATCAGCTCGATATTATTTTTCTGCCTCTGCTCTTCCTCATTCAGGAGCTTATGGATTTCTTCATCTACCTGTTTGAGTTCGCTCATGGTAAATATCTCCCCCAATCTTATTTTATCTAAAATTTTCTGTTCCATAAACTTAATTCTATACCTGAGGATATTATCCTGCCTGTACCATTTAATAATTTTAAATCATATTTAACAGGCCCGGTGAGATAAGACCGGCTAAACCTGGCGAGTGTGCTCCTGCAGATAATCGTAGATGCGATCGGCAAGCCGGTCGCTTATGCCCGAAACCTGGCACAGTTCGGAAGGTGTGGCGTTTCTTATCCGGCCCAGTGAGCCAAAGTGCTGCAGCAGAGCTTTACGGCGGCTGGAGCCAATACCGGGAATCTGATCCAGCATGCTCTCGGTGAGGCGGCGTGAACGCAGTTTGCGATGATAGTTGACTGCAAAGCGGTGAGCTTCATTGCGCACACGCTGCAGCAGTTTTAATGCCGGGGAATCAGCGGGCAGTATGAGGGGACTGTCTCTATCGGGCAGAAAGACCTTCTCCTCTTCTTTGGCCAGAGAGATGATATTCAGATCCTCCAGCCCCAGCGCCAGCAGAATTTCTCTGGCTGCATTGAGCTGGCCCCGGCCACCATCGATTAGTATCAGATCCGGCAGCTCCCTCTCCTCCTCCAGCAGCCTGGTGTAGCGGCGTTCAACCACTTCCTGCATCATGGCGTAATCATCCTGGCCTTCTACATCCTTAATCTTGAAGCGCCGGTACATATTCTTGCTGGGGCTGCCCCCCTTAAAAACCACCAGGGAGGCAACAGCGTTCTCACTTCTCAGGTTGGAGACATCGAAGCCCTCAATATGATAGGGAGATTCCTGCAGATTGAGCCGGCTTCTCAGCTCATCGAGCTCACGGGCTGTTTGATCCTCCTGATAGCGCCTCTTGATGGCCGCTCTATCCAGGTTCTGACGGGCATTATCCGCTGCCATATCTACAAGCCTTCTCTTCTCACCCCGCAGTGGCTTTTTCAACCCAACACTGCCCTCACTCTGTCTGCTCAGGCCGGCCTCCAGGATCTCCTTCTCCTCAGGCAGGGAGGAGAGCAGAATCTCGCCGGGTATATCCCCGGTCCGGGCATAATATCTCTGCAGAAAGGAGCCGAGCAGCTGTCCTTCCTCCCGACCGGCTATCTCGCTGATGAGCACATAATCCTGGCCCACAATGCGCCCGTTACGCACAAAAAGAAGCTGGGCACAGGCCATATCCTCCTCCGGGCTCCGGGCCAGGGCAATCACATCCAGGTTGTGGCTGTGACCGGAGGCCACCTTCTGCTGACGGGCCAGCTTCTTGAGAGCCTTGAGACCATCGCGGTATTCGGCAGCGCGCTCAAAATTTCTGTTCTCCGCTGCCTCCTTCATCCTGTCCCGCACCTGGTTTATGAGATCATCCTTGTGTCCGGCCAGATAACTGCAGATGCTCTCGATCTTCTCCCCGTATTCTTCCCCGCTCATTTCACCAGTACAGGGGCCCTGGCATTTATCGATATGATAGTTGAGGCAGGTATCACCGCATTTTTTGCCCCCGATAATATCCTTCTTGCAGCGCCTGAGCTGGAAGAGATCTTTCAGCGTATTCATCACCCTGTAGACCGCCCCGGCATCGGCATAGGGACCAAAGTATCGGGCTCCGTCATCTTTGACCAGCCGGGTTTTAATGATGCGGGGAAAGTCCTCCTGCACGGTAACCTTGATATAGGGGTAGGTCTTGTCATCCTTGAGCTGGATGTTGTAACGGGGGCCGTATTTTTTGATCAGATTGGCCTCCAGCAGATAGGCCTCTACCTCGGTATCCGTGATCAGATAATCAAAATCCTCCACATCGTTCATCAATATCTCCGTCTTGTAGCGGTTGTTGCTGTTCTGGAAATATGAACGCAGCCGGCTTTTCAGCGATTTGGCCTTACCCACATAGATGACCTCTCCCGTCCCATCTTTCATCATATAGACACCGGGACGATCGGGCACCTCATCAAGCTGGGCTTTGAGCTTTGCCTCAACGGGATCTTCACCGCTGGAGCCGGCAGACGGTGTTGCCATGGTCTTTCACCTCTCAGCTGGCCTCAGACTTTTTTATCTCCGGCAGCTTATCACTGAGGAACCTGCCGGTATAGGATTCTCTCACTCCGGCCACTTCCTCGGGGGGGCCGGTTGCTATAACCTCTCCACCTTCATAGCCGCCCTCGGGACCAAGATCGATGATATGATCGGCAGATTTAACCACATCGAGATTGTGCTCGATGACTATGACCGTATTGCCGCCCTCGCGCAGTCTGCGCAGGACCGAGAGCAGTTTTTTCACATCGTCAAAATGCAGACCAGTGGTGGGTTCATCGAGCATATAGAGTGTATCGCCCGTGCTGCGTTTTCCCAGTTCCTTGGAAATCTTGACCCGCTGGGCCTCACCGCCTGACAGCGTCGTGGCCGGCTGGCCCAGGCGAATATAGCCCAGCCCCACATCGGCCAGTGTCTGCAGACGGCGCTGGAGCGGGGGGACATTTTCAAAGAATTTCAGCGCTTCATCGACTGTCATATCCAGGACATCAGCGATGGTTTTACCCCTGTATTTGATCTCCAGCGTCTCCCGGTTATAGCGCCTGCCATCACATACCTCACAGGGAACGTAAACATCGGGCAGAAAGTGCATCTCTATCTCCTTGATGCCGTTGCCGCTGCAGGCTTCACAGCGGCCGCCCTTGACATTGAAGCTAAATCGTCCCTTATCATAACCGCGGCGGCGGGCCTCCGGAGTGTCTGCAAATAATTTTCTGATATAGTCGAATACCTTGGTATATGTGGCTGTGTTTGATCGCGGTGTTCTGCCGATCGGCGATTGATCGATATTTATCACCTTATCTATATTTTCCATTCCGGCAATCTCATCGTGATCTCCGGGCATACGTGTCGAGCTGTGCATCTCCTTCATCAATTTGCGTTTGAGTGTATAATTTATGAGTGTGCTCTTGCCGGAACCGGAGACACCCGTTATACAGGTAAAGGTGCCCAGGGGAATCCTCACGTCTATATCCTTGAGGTTGTGCTGTCTGGCACCCTTGATCGTCAGATATTCACCTGTGCCCTCCTCCCGGTGCTCGGGCACGGGAATCTTCTTATCACCCCGCAGATATTTTCCGGTCATCGACTCCTCGCTCTCTTCAATCTCAGCCAGGGGGCCGCTGACGACAACCTCTCCCCCCTCCTTGCCGGCACCGGGGCCTAAATCTATGATATGATCGGCCTTTCTAATGGTCTCTTCATCATGCTCCACCACTATCACGGTATTGCCCAGATCGCGGATTTTCTCCAGCGTGTCGAGCAGCCTGTTTTTATCCCGCTGGTGCAGGCCTATGCTGGGCTCATCGAGGATATACATCACTCCCACAAGCCCGGACCCAATCTGGGTTGCCAGCCTTATCCTCTGGGCTTCACCGCCGGAGAGTGTGGCAGCACTCCTCTCCAGTGTGAGATAATCAAGCCCCACATCGCGCATAAAACCCAGACGGCTGCGGATCTCCTTGAGAATCTCTTCACCTATGCGCAGTGAACGCTCATCGAGACCTTCCTCCACTTCGTCCAGAAAATCCAGGGCTTCACCGATTGTGAGTGAGGTGAATTCGGCTATCGATTTACCGCCCACTGTCACGGCCAGAACCACGGGCTTCAATCTCTGGCCGCCGCATTTCTGACAGGGGCGCTCGCTCATGAACTTCTCCAGCCTTTTATGTGATCCGGGAGAATCAGATCTGTCCACACGTTCTCTCAGATAACCGGTAATGCCCTTGAATTTTGTCTCATGCTGACGTGTGCGGCCGTATCTGTTGGTATAGGGAAAGCTGAGCTTGCGGTCAGACCCGTAGAGAAGTACCTCCACTATCTCTTCGGGCAGCTCCCCGATGGGAGTCTCCTGAGAGAAGCCGTATTCCTCGGCCAGGGCGTCGAGCAGCTGGGGATAATAGCGGCTGCGCGAGCTGGCCCAGGGGATGATCCCGCCTTCGGAGATCGACTTATCTTCGTCGAGCAGAAGCTCGGGATCGAACTCCTTTTTGATGCCCAGCCCATCACAGTTATCACAGGCCCCGTAGGGGCTGTTGAAGGAGAACATGCGCGGTGAGAGCTCCTCCAGATTTATCTCACAGTCAGGACAGGCAAACTTCTCGCTGAAGGAGCGGATATCTCCCTCCACAAAATCGACCATGACAAGCCCATCACCGTATTCGAGACCGGTCTCCAGGGAGTCGGCCAGCCTCTCCCTCACATTCTCCTTTATTGCTATCCTGTCAACCACAATCTCTATATCGTGTTTTTTATTCTCATCCAGATTAAATTCCTCTTCCAGCATCCTTATCTCACCGTCTACCCTGACACGGACAAATCCGTCCCGTCGGGCCCGGGCCAGCACCTTCTCGTGCCTGCCCTTGCGCCCCTTGACCACGGGAGCCAGTATCTGCAGTCTGGTCCCTGCGGGGTTATCCAGGACCTGATCGACGATCTCATCGACCGTCTGGGAGGATATCCTCTGACCGCATTCGGGACAGTGCGGTGTGCCCAGCCGGGCATAGAGCAGGCGCAGATAGTCGTATATTTCCGTGACAGTTCCCACGGTCGATCTCGGGTTCTGGCTGCTGGACTTCTGATCTATAGATATAGCCGGTGACAGCCCTTCTATATAATCGACTTTTGGTTTGTCCATCTGGCCCAAAAACTGGCGGGCATAGGAGGAGAGGGATTCCACATAACGGCGCTGGCCTTCGGCATAGATGGTGTCAAAGGCCAGCGAAGATTTGCCCGATCCGCTGAGCCCGGTGATCACCACCAGTTTGTTGCGCGGAATTTCAACATCTATCTCCTTTAAATTGTTTTCGGCTGCTCCCTTGACGAAAATGCTCTCTCTGGTCATTCTTTCACCTCAAAATATTTTGTAGTTTTATCTATCTATTCTCAAGTTCAGTCTCAAGCTCCTCTATCTCATCCCTTATCTGGGCGGCTATCTCGAACTCCAGATTATCAGCTGCCTCCTCCATCTCCTCCTCCAGGTCTATGATGCGGTCTGTTATCTCCTGGCGGGAGAGATCCTCAACAGCAGTCTCACCATCATCACCGCCTGCTTCTCCATCAGCTTTATATTCTCCGGCATCCTCCTGCACCATCTCTATCGGTCTCAGGACATCGCGCACCGGTTTATCTATGGTGCGGGGTTCGAGATTATTTTCCTCGATAAAGCGCTGCTGTTTCCGGCGCCGGCGGCGGGTCTCATCTATTGCTCCCTGCATGGAATCGGTGACTTCATCCGCATACATGATTACGCGTCCCTGACGGTTTCTGGCCGCCCGGCCTATGGTCTGAATCAGGGCCCTCTCCGAGCGCAGATATCCCTCTTTATCGGCATCAAGTATGGCCACAAGTGCCACCTCGGGTATATCTAGCCCCTCACGCAGAAGGTTAATGCCGACAAGCACATCGAACTCACCCAGCCTGAGATCTCGGATTATCTCCGATCTCTCTATGGTATCTATATCCGAATGGAGGTAGCGGACCTGCAGTCCGGCCTCACTGAGATACTGCGTTAGATCCTCGGCCATAATTTTTGTCAGCGTGGTTACCAGGACCCGATCTCCCTCTTCTTCGACCACACGTCTTATCTCCTCCATGAGGTCATCTATCTGATTTTCGGTGGGGCGCACATCGATCTCCGGATCGAGCAGATAGGTAGGGCGTATTATCTGTTCCACTATCTGTCCGCTCTCCTCTCTCTCATAGGGTCCCGGTGTGGCCGAGACAAAGATAGCCTGATTTATCATCTCCTCGAACTCGGCAAAGTTGAGAGGACGGTTATCCAGTGCCGAGGGCAGGCGGAAACCGTAATCCACCAGCTTCTCCTTGCGGGACCTGTCACCGGAAAACATGCCACCTATCTGAGGTATGGTTTTATGGGATTCATCAATGATGATCAGAAAATCATCGGGAAAATAGTCGAGCAGAGTGTTCGGTCGGGAACCGGCAGGCCGATTCTGCAGATGGCGGGAGTAGTTCTCTATGCCCGAACAGAATCCCATCTGCTCCAGCATCTCCAGATCGTATTTTGTCCTCTGCTCCAGACGCTGGGCCTCGACCAGCTTATTCTCCTCCCGCAGTTCCTGCAGCCTTTCCTGCAGCTCAGCTTTTATGGAATCCAGAGCCCGCTCGATCTTATCCTCCGGTGTGACGAAGTGGCTGGCCGGATATACAGTAAATTGTTTGTGCTCTATTTTGACTTCACCTGTGACCTTATTTATCTCGGTTATTCTGTCTATCTCATCGCCGAACAGCTCGACCCTCAGCGCTATATCGCGGTAGGCGGGGAATATCTCCAGCACATCCCCCCGCACCCGGAAATGACCCCGGGATACATCGACATCGTTGCGGCTGTACTGCAGCAGTGATAGCTCACGAACTATCTCCTCCCGGGACTTTTTCTCACCGCGCCTGAGATCACAGGACATATCGTGATAATCCTCGGGCGAACCCAGGCCGTAGATGCATGATACGCTGGCCACAATCAGCACATCCCTGCGCTCAAAGAGCGAACTTGTGGCCGAAAGCCTGAGCTTCTCCACCTCTTCATTTATAGAAGTATCCTTTTCTATATAGGTATCAGTCTCCGGAACATAGGCTTCGGGCTGATAGTAATCATAATAGCTGACAAAATACTCCACGGCATTCTCGGGAAAATATTCCTTGAACTCGCTGGTCAGCTGTGCGGCCAGTGTTTTATTGTGAGCTATGACCAGTGTGGGACGGTTTATCTTCTCCACCACTGCTGCCATGGTGTAGGTCTTGCCCGTACCCGTTGCCCCCAGCAGTGTCTGCTTTTCCAGTCCCCGCTCAAGCCCCTCTACAAGCTGCTCTATGGCCTGGGGCTGATCACCCCGGGGAGAATATGGGGCCTGCAGATTAAAATCCGGACTCATTCTATCACACTCCTCCTGGCAGCAGTCTCTTTTTAGATATACGCACTTTGCCTATATCATTATACAACATTTATGACATAAAAAAAATACCCCCCTGTACGGGGGGCGGCAGGAGTTATCAGGTTAGGGGTTGGGGGGAAATTTATCAGTAAAAATTCTTATTTCTAACTTACTAGTATTATAGTATACTTTAGTTTACCTGTCAAGTATATATATCAGGAAATCTGCATCTCTCTATCTTTTTTTACAAGTTCACGCAGCTCCTCAACTTCTCTTTCCAGCTCCCTGATCCTCTTATCGACGGGATCGGGGAGATCTCCGTGTTCTAGATCGAGCTCGGCGTGTATGCGTCGTCCGTTCTTTCTCACCACCTTGCCCGGAACGCCAACAACTGTGGCATTATCCGGAACTTCATTCAGCACAACCGCCCCTGCACCTATCTTGACATTATCTCCTATCTCTATCGAGCCGAGAATATTGGCACCGGCTCCCACCACCACGTTATCTCCCAGTGTGGGGTGTCTTTTGCCGCTCTCCTTGCCCGTACCTCCCAGAGTAACACCCTGGAATAATGTCACATTATCCCCAACTTTCGAAGTTTCACCTATGACCACACCCATACCGTGATCTATAAAAAAACCATGGCCGATCTCTGCACCGGGATGGATTTCGATACCGGTGAAAAACCTTGCCAGCTGGGAGATAAGACGGGGCAGTGTCCTCAGCCCCAGATTGTAGAGCTTATGGTTGAAGCGATGAATTATAATGGCATGGAGGCCGGAATAGGCCAGAAGTGCTTCAAATATATTATTGACAGCAGGATCACGATCGAATATTGCCCTGACATCGGATTTAATTTTCTTCCACATGAAACTCACTCCCGTATCCCGCAGAATTATATATAAATCATAGTAAATTTATAGGGATTGTATGTTGCTTATATTATAACAGTTTTTTGCAGAATTGCAAGGGATATTTCCCTAAAATCATCATTGATCAATTTCATCTTCTGCGGTCTCCTCCGCCATCTCCCCCTCTATGCTGATATCTTCGGGCCGGGGCCATTCACCATGATCGAGATAATATTCCACGGCCAGAAGCGCTTTATCCAGCTGCAGGTCTTCCTCCTCTATGGGATCATCCTCATATTCCACCACATAATCCGGTTCAATCCCTTCCTCATCGATCATATTCTCGCCTGTGGTATAGTAGCGGGCTGTGGTCATGCGCAGGGCCGATCCATCCTCCATGGGAAAGACACTCTGTACCGTCCCCTTGCCGAAGGTTCTGCCGCCGAGCAGTTTGCCCCTGTCAGTATCACGGATGAAGCCGGCCACTATCTCGGAGGCACTGGCAGAACCTCTATTGACGAGCACCAGCACCGGCAGATCGGTGGTCATTCTGCCAGGATTGACGGGAAATACCTGCTCCTCACCATTGCGCTGTCTGATGGAGAGCACATCACCTTCACCGGCAAATACGCTGCTGACCTCCACGCTCTCCTGCAGTATACCGCCCGGGTTGTTGCGCAGGTCGATGATCAGGGCTTCTACACCATCTCTTTCCATCTCCGCGATGGTTTCAGACAGTTTATCGGCGGTCTCCTGCAGAAACTGAGAGATTTCAATATAACCGATTCTGCCGTCTTCTAATTTTTCCCCTTCCACGATGGGAATATCTATCTGGGCTCTGGTTATATCGACATCAAACTGTTCCTCACCTCTCTCTATGGTGATTGTAACATCGGTTCCCGGCTCTCCCCGCATGCGGTCTACCGCCTGCTGCTGGGTCATATCCTCGGTGCTGTCACCATCTATTGCTACGATAACATCCTCAGCCTGCAGACCCGCATCATCACCGGGAGTGCCGCTGATCGGTGAAACTATGGTCAGTTCATTATCCCTCATGGTGATAATAATACCGATACCACCATACTCACCCTCCATCTCCTCCTGCATATCGAGATACTCTTCTTCTGTCATATAATTGGAATAGCGATCTATCTCCTGCAGCATTCCCTCGATGGCACTCTTGATGAGCTCCTCCTGACTCACCTCATCCACATAGTAATTCTGGATTATATTCATTATGCTCTCCAGATTATCCATGGTTGCGTGTTCTGCTATCTCCTCATCCAGATCCAGTTCGGGCTCCTCTGCCACAGCGGGTCCTGCCAGCAGGATAGCAAAAATCAGCATCATGACCAGCGCGGGACCTGTAAAACCATCTCTCAGTTTATATTTCACCTTCATCACCCAATCCTTTCCAGGCAGTATTATAGTAATTCTTTCAGAAATTCTCCCATAACCGCTCCAACAAATGCTGGCAGCCTCAGCATCCGCCGCCAGCGAGAGGGCTCTTCTATCAGCCTGTAAAGCCACTCCAGGTAGAGCTTCTGCATGAAAAGAGGTGCCCTCTTCACCTCGCCGGACAGTACATCGAAGCTGCCCCCCACTGTAATGGCCACACCGGCCTGGAGTCTTTCTCTGTGAGTGTAAATGAACTTCTCCTGGCGCGGAGCTCCCATGCCAACAAAGAGCAGGTCCGGGCTCTTCTCGTTTATCCTTTCGATCAATCCCTCCACAGATACTCTATCAAGATAACCGTGATGGCAGCCGGCAATATTCAGACCGGGCCACTTTCTCTGCATTCTGTGGGCTGCCTCTGCTGCCACACCGGGTCTGGCCCCCAGAAAATAGAGGCTGTAATTGCTCCCCGCGGATTCGACTATCATCCGCTGCAGAAGATCACAGCCGGCCACACGGGCCGGAAATCTTTCCACCTCGGGCAGAAGACGGGAGGCCAGTTTGAGCCCGGCGCCATCTGGCAGCGTGAGCCAGGAGCTGTTGAGAATATGACGGAAATTATCATCACGGCGGGCCTGCATGAAAATCTCGGCATTGGGCGTGTAGACGGGAAGGCATCTGTCTTCCCTCTTTTCTTCCAGCCGCTCCTTTATCAGACTCACGGTCTCCTCCATTGTCAGGGGATTTATTTTCAGATCCATCATCCGCACTTCAGCTGGCATATCCTATGACCCGCCTTCCCCGCAGACCAGATATTCGAGGTGCTCCTCTATTCTCTGCCTGCTGGAGAGAGCATATTCTCTCTGCCCGGCCGATATCTCCCGCCGGTTTTCCCAGGTGAAGCTGAGGTCTTCATATATATCCCCACCTGTAATATCATCGGTGCTGCCGGCGGGTTTTCTCTCCAGCTGGGAGAGAAAAGAGGAAACTTTAGGATCATATTCTATCCCGACACAGGGCACACCTGTCATGGTGGCAAATATGAGGGAATGCAGCCTCACCCCCAGCAGCAGATCGAAGCCGGCAAAGGTATTTACAATATCCCGGGGATGCTTCTCCGGGGGGATGATAGAGCAATTTTCTGAATTCATATTCGAACTCACATACTCTGCCGCCGGCAGATCCTTATCCGGATGGAGGGGGATAAAGGAGACGGAAAAACCCTCCTCCGCCTCTAGAAAGCGGTCGAGCCCCTCTGCCACCGCATCCAGATAGCCGTCATCCTGCCAGGGCCGAACAGCCACACCCAGCTCCCTCCCCTCCTGTGAGGAGAGGCTGTCGGGGGTCAATAAAAATACGGGATCTATTATCCTTTTCACCCTCCGGGGATCGAGTCCCAGCGAGATGAGAAGCTGCCGTGAGTCATCATCCCTCACAGATACAGCATCAAGCCCCTTAAGTGTAAAACCGGTCAGGCGGCGAATTGATCTGCTTTCGAGCGGTCCGGCCCCCTGGAAGGCAAAAACCGCCCGGCCGGCTAAAAAACTGCCCAGCTGCATGATGCCCAGATAATAGAGGGGGGAATAAAAGCTGGTAACATCCTGCAGCAGACTGCCCCCACCGCTTATCAGCAGGTCGGCACTGTGCAGCTGTGAGATCACCGCAAAAAGACTGCTGCGGGATACAGCCTGCACATCATAGCGCCGGGAGGTCCTGTCAGGTGAGGCCGAGAATACAACTATCTCCCGGCATTCCTTCATATCCTTCAGGCCCTCGATGATGCTGTATAAAATTGCTTCATCACCCATATTATCGTAACCAAAATAACCGCTCAGCACAATTTTCATCATCCGCCGCCCCCGCGCTCAGCTGGAATCAGCTCTAAATAGGTTAACAATCGGTTGATTATATAGATCATCAGGGCCAGCATGGCTGTGATAGGCAGTGCCAGCCAGTAACCATGAAAAGTCCTCAGAACTGTGACCGCAAGCGGTGTATGGAGGTGGGAAAAACTGTTGATGACGGTTATCTGTCCTATAACCGCCAGCAGTATCGCCCCAAATCTGAGGGCGGAGAAGGGCAGATATTTTTTGATCAGGGGCAGCAGAAACAGAAAGGGATGCCCAATCAGAAATTCTTTAAATCGCGGTCTGACTGCCAGCAGCTCCTCCAGCCTGCCGCGGACCGCCACCTCCCAGGGAGGAACGGGTATCAGAGGCAGGTTGCCGGTTCTGCCTATATAGACGATCAGCACGGCTGCGGCCAGCATCAGCAGAGCTATATGGCCGTAGAGAAGCGGCTTTTTCCAGATCTGCTCCAGCAAAGAGAGCAGGTCCTGACCGCTGCCGTACTCCGTTACCAGAAAATAAAAACCGGTCATCATGAGCGGCAGCAGAAAGGCCACTTTAACCCCCCGGAATATTTCGACCTGGTTGTAGAACTGGAAGGTGGCCAGAGCGGCAGAGACTAAAGCACCGCCGGCCAGAGCGGCCAGAACCGCACGTGATAGGGCCGAAAGCGCATTCCTTCGGCCCTGATCGAAGTCAACAAGGGCACTGCCGGCCAGAGCCGGAAAAACCAGGGCTGCAGCCAGAGCGGTTATCTGCCTGAAAAATATGAGTTCGAAAAAGCTGTAGAAAAAGAACAGTAGACCCGCTCCAGAGACCGCGAGTATCACGAGCATCTTACCGGAAGACCTGAACAGATAGGGCAGAATATCCCCGATCCAGAGCAGACTCGCCGCCAGAACCAGCAGAGAGATCATCAGAACAAGCATAGCGCCGGAGTGCCTGGCCGCCATCGGCGAAGGACTCCCCGGGATAAAACCCTCTATCTCCAGCTCCGAGCTTATCATCCCGGCCAGCTGCAGCTGGGCATCGCCCCTGCCGCTGAAACCCTCCAGGGGCGGAAGACCCCGCAGATAGAGATAGCGCACATTTCTCTCCTGGACCGCGCGCATATATCTATCACTGACCTCATCCAGGCTCGACTGGCCCAGCTCTTCGCGCTGCATGCTGTGCACCCTGATCAGATCGTGCTCCAGAAATCCGGCCAGGGTTCTATCACCATCCTGATCGGCCAGGAAGGGTTCTATAAAACCGTAGGTAATATCGTATTCATCCATGAGCTCCGCTGTATCCTCCAGATGAGCGGGATAGCCTGCCACCTCGTCACCTGTGAAGATAAGGGAGGAGATGCCGAGCTGTTCGACCTCTCCCAGCAGCACTTCATTCAATCTCTGGTCAGGCTGATTTTTAAAGCGAACCGAAGGCCTCAGCCCGGCCTGTGATACCTCTTCCAGTATCGAGATGTCAAAGCCGGGAATCAGATCGGCAAATTCCTCGTCCCAGTGGGGAAAATGAACCAGCCTTCCTCCATTATGTGAGTCTATGCGGACATCGTAAAGATCCTGCCAGGCCTCCAGAACTCTTAGGCTCGCAGTTCTCTCAGCAGCGGGAAAATAAAAAACGGCACCACCGCCCGCACTGTCAGCATTTTCCGGGGATAATTCTTCGAACAGCTCCAGCTCGGCCGGTGACCGGCGGGCTATCCTGCCCATCTCCGTCAGATCCTCGAGAGTATAGGCCGGCAGGGCAGCACCCGTAACACCGGCTTCAGCCAGTGAGCCCCAGTTCAGACCGGGTTCCAGAGCGCTCATCTCCTGAAATTCCCTGCCATCCATGATGAGTTCCACACTGTTGTGGCCTGAGTCCATCTGCCATCTGGCCCACAGCGGCAGTGCTGCCAGGATAAAGGCCAGCATTATCAAAATGATAAACTTTTTATCCATTTCTTTTCTTCCTCTGCTGTCTGAGATAGGCTTCGATGAACTGATCGATATTGCCGTCCATAATCTTCTCCACATTGCCCACTTCCATATCTGTGCGGTGATCTTTTATCATATTATAGGGGTGAAAAACATAGGAGCGGATCTGACTTCCCCAGGCTATCTCCTTGTGTTCTCCCCTCAGCTCATCTATTTTCTCTGCCTGCTGTTCTCGTTTTAGCTCCAGCAGACGGGTCTTTAAGATCTTCATGGCCATATCCTTGTTCTTGTGCTGGGAGCGCTCATTCTGGCACTGAACAACTATACCTGTGGGCTCATGGGTGATGCGCACGGCAGATTCAGTTTTGTTGACATGCTGTCCTCCTGCTCCACTGGCCCGATAGGTTTCGATTCTGAGATCATTCTCATCTATATCGACATCAGGCTCATCCTCCATCTCGGGCAGCACATCAACTGAGGCAAAGGAAGTATGGCGTCTGCCCGAAGAATCGAAGGGGGAGATGCGAACCAGCCTGTGCACACCGCTTTCTCCCTTGAGGTAACCATAGGCGTATTCACCCTCGACCATCATGGTAACACTCTTTATGCCGGCTTCATCACCGGTCTGCAGATCGAGGGTCTCAGTTGAAAATCCTCTCTTCTCAAACCAGCGTTCATACATGCGCAGCAGCATCTCAGCCCAGTCCTGTGATTCTGTGCCACCGGCACCGGGATGGATGGAAAAGATGGCATTGTATTCGTCATATTCTCCATTGAAGTGCAGCAGTATCTTGACCTCATCCAGCTTTTCATCGAGTTCTGACAGCATATCCTCCAGCTCGGTCCGGACCGAATCCTCACCCTCCTCCAGAAGCTCGAGCAGAACCTGGCTTTCCTCCAGCTTCTCCTTCAGATCATCTATCAGCTGCAGACGGGATTTGATGGCATCCAGTTTCTGGGCTTTTTTGCTGGCGGAATCGCTGTCATCCCAAAATCCCGGCTGATTCATCTCCTCCTCTATCTCATCTCTTCTGGATTCAAGTTCATCCCTGTCAAACTAAATCCCTCAGATCTTCAAATTTATCTTCCACTTCCTTAAGCTTTTCGCTCACTTCCATAGCTTGTATTTACCTCCCACAGCATTTTTTGTATTTTTTGCCGCTTCCGCAGGGACAGGGGTCATTTCTGCCTGGCTCGTCGGGCTTTACCACGGTCTGCACTTTGTTCTCATTGGAGCTGTCCCCGGAGCTTCCCGCAGAAGCTGCAGCCGCTTTAGACTTCTGACGCTGTTCTTTGTTTCTGCGGGCAATCACATCCGGCTGACTGTATTCCATATCATCCTGTTCCGGCCTGCTGGAGAGACTTGTGCGAACTTCTCCCTTCTCCCTTATCTCGACTCTCAGCAGCGATCCCACTATATCCTCCCTGATAGAACCCGTCATCTCCTGGAAGAGATCGTAGGATTCGAACTTATACTCTGTCAGGGGGTCCTTCTGTCCGTAGGCCCTGAGTCCGATTCCCTGCCTCAGCTCCTGCATGTTATCGAGATGTGACATCCACTTGCGGTCTATGATGCGGAGAGAGAGCTGGCGGGCCAGCTCCCTGAAATCCTCCTCGCCCAGCTCTTCTTTCTTCTCCTCCAGCATCTCTCTGGCTTCAGACTGCAGCTCTTCTCTGATCTGTTCTCTGCCCATATCCAGCGCATCATCTTCATCCCAGTCTTTTTCCAGGCGGAAGAATCTCAGTTTGGTCAGAAGCCCGTCCAGATTCCAGTCAGAGGGGTGAAGATCATCTGAGAGATACATCTCCATAATATCATCGATCACTTTCTCCAGCATGCCGGAGATCTTCTCCTCTATCTCCTCCGTGGCGAGAAGCTCACGGCGCTGATCATAGATCACCTCACGCTGTTTATTGAGCACATCGTCATATTTCAGCACAGCCTTCCGGGCCTCGAAATTCTTCTCCTCCACTTTTTTCTGGGCCCTTTCGATAGCAGAATCCAGCATCTTGTGCTCTATGGGCTCTCCCTCGTTCATGCCTATCTTCTCCAGGATACCGGAAATATTGTCCGAGCCAAACAGGCGCAGCAGATCATCTTCCAGGGAAACATAGAACTGGGAGGAGCCGGGATCTCCCTGGCGGCCTGAACGGCCCCTGAGCTGATTGTCAATGCGGCGGCTTTCATGTCTTTCGGTGCCCAGAACATGAAGACCACCCAGTTCGGTTACTCCCTCGCCCAGGACGATATCTGTACCGCGGCCGGCCATATTTGTTGCTATGGTCACACTCTTCTTCTGGCCGGCATCTTTGATTATCTCGGCCTCGCGTTCGTGGTGTTTGGCATTGAGAACGTTGTGAGGTATTCCCCTCTTTTTGAGCCTCCGGCTCAAATCCTCCGATTTATCGACATCCACTGTTCCCACCAGCACGGGCTGACCCTTCTCATATCTCTCCTCTATATCATCTACGACCGCCTGAAACTTTTCCTCCTCGGTGCGGAAGATGACATCGGGCATCGACTCCCTGCGCAGGGGTTCATTGGTGGGTATTACCACAACTTCCATATCATATATATCGATGAACTCATCCTCTTCGGTCTTGGCCGTTCCCGTCATGCCTGCCAGTTTATCATATTTGCGGAAATAATTCTGCAGTGTTATCTTGGCATAGGTCTGTGTTTCCTTTCTGACCTGCACGCCTTCCTTGGCCTCTATGGCCTGATGAAGTCCCTCGCTGAAGCGGCGGCCTTCCATCACCCTGCCGGTGAATTCGTCGACGATCTTAACCTCTCCATCCTTTACTATATAATCGCGATCCTTTCTCATGAGTGTATGGGCTTTGAGAGCCTGCTTTAGCCTGTGGTTGAGCTGAAAGTTGGAGTTATCATAGAGGTTATCTATATTGAGAAGATCTTCAGCCTTTTCCACACCTTCCTCGGTCAGGCTGACAATATTATCCTTCTCCTCCACCTCGTAATGTCTGTCCTCTTCCAGCCTGGGAATGACACGGTTAAAACGCCTGTAATCCTTGCTCGTGTCCTCGGCCGGGCCTGATATTATGAGAGGTGTGCGGGCCTCGTCGATGAGGATGCTGTCCACCTCATCGAGTATGGCAAACTCGTGACCCCTCTGGACGATATCCTCTTCATTATATGACATATTATCGCGCAGATAATCGAAACCGAATTCGTTATTGGTCCCGTATACCACATCACATTTATACTGCTCTTTTCTTTCCGCCGGGGGCATGCCATTCAAAATACAGCCCACAGATAACCCCAGAAAACGATAGATCTGACCCATCCATTCACTGTCCCTTTCGGCCAGATAATCATTGACGGTGACAACATGGACGCTCTTTCCGGCCAGGGCGTTAAGGTAGACGGGGAGTGTGGCCACAAGTGTCTTGCCCTCTCCCGTCTTCATCTCCGCAATCTTTCCTTCGTGGAGGACCACACCGCCCATGAGCTGCACATCATAATGGCGAAATTCCTCCTCGGTGGAGCGCTGTGCCGCCTCCCGGACGACAGCAAAGGCCTCAGGCAGAAGGTCTTCCAGGGTCTCGCCCTCTTGATAGCGTTCCTTAAATTCATCGGTCTTCGCCCGCAGCTCACCATCGGACAGCTCCTGCATCTCAGGTTCAAAGCTGTTTATCTCCTCGACAATGGGCTCGAGCCGTTCCAGCTCTTTTTCGTTAAAGCTCTTAAAAAAATTCTTGAAAAGTCCGCTGATACTGCCCAGCATAAGAATTATCACCCTAAAAGATTTTTTTCAATCATAGAGCATCATCATAAAAACAAAGGTCAGGGTCGAAAATTGCCCTGACTGCAGCTTTCCTATCTATATAATTATAGCATTTATATTCAATAAACTCAATCCGGCCGCCAGGAGGGCGGCCGGATGAGAGAATGAGCTGAAATTTTTGGCCGGCCAATTTATCTGCTGTCTTTATAGGTGGGCTCTATCAGGCCATAATTGCCGTCATTGCGGCGGTAGACCACATTAACCTCATCCGTCTCGGCGTTGGAGAACACGAAAAAATCGTGATCGAGCAGATCCATCTGCATGACAGCCTCTTCAACGTGCATGGGCTTGACGGGGAACCTCTTGGTTCTGACTATCTCCGGTTCAAATTCCTCTTCCTCGCCATCCTCAATCTCCTCTTTAACCTCATCTGGCATCAGATCATCCTCACCGTTAATCAGCTGTTCGGTCCTGCGCTGTCGATAGGTCTCTTCTTCCTGCTGTTTTCTCTCGCGCAGACGACGGTTGATCTTGGTTTTATATTTGTGGACCTGGCGCTCCAGTTTGTCCATAACTCCATCCACGGAGGCGTACATATCACCTGTTTCCTCTTCACCCCGTAGAATCAATCCACCCACATGGGCCGTCACCTCAACTATGTGACGCTCCCTCTCGACCTCCAGTGAAACCTGAGCTTCCATGGGCTCTTTTTCAAAAAACTTCTCCAGTTTGCTCACTTTCTCCTCGACATACTCCTTAAGCGAGGGGGTGACATCGATATTCTTGCCGTAAATCATGACTTTCATGTCCGCTCACTCCTTTCCATTTCCATACAGCTTCTATCCATATAAGTTCTATTTAAAGAGTTCTAGAAAAAAAGCCATTATCCTCCCTGACAGCTGCAGCGGCAGCAGTCAGGGCCCTAACCTCCAGGGCCCCCCGGGCTTTCAACAGACCGGCAGCTTCCCGCAGTGTGCTGCCGGTGGTCACAATATCATCTATGAGAATTATCCTCTGCCCTCCGAGAAACATCTCCGTTCCCGGCCTCAGCCTGAAGGCACCGCTGAGAACCTCCCTTCTCTGGGCGGGAGTCAGATCAAAAAGAGCAGGAGTTTCCCTCCGGCGCAGCAGGATATCCTCTCTGAAATGCAGGCCGAGATCCTCGCCGACCAGAACGGTCAAAAAAGCAGCCTGATTGAACCCCCGCTCTCTCTGCCGCTGAGAACTCAGGGGAACGGGCAAAAGCAGACCGGAAAAAGAAAAATCGCCGGCGGTATTCCGCCAGACGGCACTCATCAGCTCTGATAGAGGCAGTGCTGCCTCCATCAGACCTCGATATTTTAAGTCCCTGATGAGCCTGCGGGCCAGTCCTCTGTAATTCAGGGGAGATATTATCTCAACAGGAGAGGGCTGATAGTGATCAGAGGTGAGAGTGTGAAAAGGGGAATCCCCGTCAGATAAGGTTTCAGGCTTTACTGCCGGTCTCCTGCGGAAGCTCAGCTCACTGAGACAGGAATTGCACAGGTGGGAAATGCGGGAATATACATAAGTATTTTCACAGCAGAGGCAGACAGGTGGTGAGGGAAATAAAGCCTCCCACCATGCCACTTCACTCCACTACTCCCTGGAAATTCAGCTCATCTTTGATCTCTTCCATCTTTTTGCGGGCACGCTGCAGGGCATTATCGACGGATTTCAGATTTACATCGAGCTCATCCGATATCTGTCTGTAGCTCTTATTCTCCAGATATTTTATGAAGGCATTATGTTCCAGCTCTGTCAGGTTTTCCTTGATCTCATCCATGAGCAGGTCTATGAGCTCCCTGTAAATAAAAAACTCCTCTAAATCATCGCTGTCATCGGAGATAATTTCATTATAGGTCCTCTGGTTCTCACCTTTGTCGATGGATTTGTCCAGAGAAGTGGAATTATTGAGCGGCATATGCTTCTGGCGGTTCGCCTTCTTTATGGCCGAGACCAGCTGCCTGTGAATGCACAGCTGGGCAAACCCCCGAAAGGAAGCCTCGCGCTCCTCTTTATAATCCCTGATGGCCTTATAGAGACCGACCCTTCCCTCCTGGATGACATCATCTTTGTCCAGACCCTTGATGAAAAAATAGCGGGCCTTGGCATAGACGATATCCATATTTTCATCGATAAGCTCCTCGATAGCCCTGACATTGCCCTCCTGAGCTCTGCGAACGATCTCCTCCATATCCTCTGTTTCTTCCATTAAATCACCTCATTTTCAGATATGATGAGATGAAAGTATTTCCTCAATTATCTGAGAGCTTGACCTGGAAATGGTTACGGGTATAAACTCCACCTGGCCGCCTATCTCCTGAACAGTCTTCCATTCCGGCAGTGTCTCAGGGTCATAATCACCGCCCTTGATGTAGAGATCGGGCTCCAGCCGGGCGATCACTTTTCTGCAGGTCCTGTCTGAAAAAGAAAGCACAAAATCGACCGATTCCAGCGCAGCCACCACTTCCATCCTCTCATCCAGCGGAATTACTGGCCTTCCCTCTCCTTTCAGAGAGCGAACGGATTCGTCGCTGTTGATGGCCACAATCAATATATCCACACGGTTTTTAGCCGCCTTCAAATACCTGACATGCCCCACATGCAGCAGATCGAAACAGCCATTCGTCAGCCCGACTCTATCATGGAGCAGATCTGACTGCATATGTTCCTCCAGAGTTTCAATATCTATTATACCATCTTTAGTCACCTGTATACAACCTCTTTCAGCTCTTCTTTGAAAACAGGTGCAGCTCCTTCCTTGGTGATGGCCACACCTGCAGCTGCATTGGCCAGTTTCACAGCTTTTAGCACCTCTAATCCGGCTCCAATTCCCAGCGCTACAGCTGCAGCCACCGTATCACCTGCACCGGTGACATCGTAAACATCGAGCCGGTTGCTGGCCGGTATATGTTCATAGTCTCCTCCGGCCTCGAAGAATGTCATCCCCTCTTTGCCCCGGGTGAGGAGCAGAAAATCGCTCTGCAGGGAGGATAGTATCTCCCGGCCGGCGGCAACAACCTCTTCCTCTCCCCCGATCTCACTTTCCACAGCACGACCTGCCTCTTCCAGATTGGGGGTGGCGATGGTCACCCCGGCAAAATCAAGCAGCCTATAGCGGCTGTCGGCAACCATAGGGACTTCGTGAGACTGGCACAAATTTACCAGCCTGGATATGAACTCCCCTTTTAAGAGACCCAGTCCATAATCGGAGAAGAGCACCACATCAACCTCGTCGATAATTTCGACCACGGAATCATACAGCTTCTGCCGGTGAGCATCTTTGATCTGGCCCTTCTGTCTGCTGTCAAGTCTTACGATCTGCTGACGGACTATCTGATCACTGCCGGCCATAATTCTGGTCTTGACGGCAGAATCCAGATTTTCATCGACATGTGTGCTGGATGTGCACACATCATTATCAGCCAGCTCGGGCCCCAGGCGGGACCAGGCCCCATCGTCACCGACCAGAGAGGCCAATCTGGCATTCCCTCCCAGAGAAGCTATATTTACAGCTGCATTGCCGGCTCCACCGGGATTTATCTGGCGGGCGGTCTCCTCCAGAATTAACACGGGAGCCTCTCTGGAGATGCGATCAGGACTTCCATAGATGAACTGATCCATGATCAGATCTCCTATAATCAATGCACTCACTTCAGAAAAGAGGTCGATATCTTTCATCTACCGCAGAAACCTCCTCAAATTATAGCTCAATCTCCATGCCCACCTTGAGCTGATGACTGTCACGATTCCAGAAGGAATTTCCGGCGGAGAGCCTGAGATTGCTGTTGACCGTGAGGGGGATGCCCACACCGCCTCTGTAGACCAGACTGGAGTTCGATATGTTGAAATAATAATCAAGATGGCCAAAGATATAGGTGTTATCACCGGCAGGAAACTCGCCCCCCAGGCCCAGAGCGGGTTCAATACCGCTCAGACCGTTTTCACTGGCCAGTCCCAATCGCAGATTCAAATCCCGGGGTGTGCCCTCAGTGAAGTCCACCAGCCAGGTGCCCCGCAGATTTATTCTCTGCGCATCATAATGAAATACTGTCTCAAGGGAGTTTATAGAGGTGAGGCCGAAGGTCATGGCCAGCTGCAGCGCTTCGATATCGAGGCTGGAAAGATCAGAGATATCGGTGCTTATTCCGTAATGGACGCTGTCGAGCCTTGTTGCCCGGGCATTCTGAGCCTGTAGGGCAGGAGTGAGAACGAGCGTGAAAGCTATTATAAGCACAGCCGCGACCGGCAAAAATGATAGTGTGCGTGATTTCATATCTAAAACTCTCCTCATAGATGAATTATTCGGGTAAAATTAAAAGTGCATTGCTGACAACTCTGTCGGCACTGGGAATGTTCATGGTAAAACCCCTTACCATCATTCTGGCCGAAGCACCGCCGTCCAGATTCATGGCCTCCACAGCACCCAGCCTCTGCATTAAAGCAGCCAGGTTATCGAGTGTTATGCCTATACTTCTCTCAGGCTGTCGGCCATCGACAGTGACCAGAAGCAGTTCATCATCACCGGTCAGCCCCAGGGCCGTGCGCGGGGCACGTCCGGAAACAATATCGGGCTGAAAACCCTCTTCTTCGGCGGTGATATGAATATTACCCGCTTTGAGCAGCCGGGGACCGGCTTCCAGGGCAAAGTCAATATCAGCGGAAAGTCCCTCAGGAGGTGGTGATATATTCTCCTCCAGTTTAACACTGTCACCGCTCTCGTATCTGCCGAGCCTGTTAGCCTTAGCCCCTCTTGTCTGAATTATATAACCCTCTTCCGGCACCGTCAAGGGATAGGAGAGAATTCCCCGGTGTATTCCCTCTATCTCACCGTCTCTGACCACTATCTCCACTCCCTGCTCGTCCAGACGGGGAGCATCCTTTCCGTAGTTGTGATTGATGAGCACCGCCTCTTCACTGGCGGCGGGTCGGTTAACACCTGAGATCTCAATTTTATCGCCGCCCAGATGCAGAGTGCCCTGCCAGCTGTAACGACCTATGCTCAGGTTGTCTTCCGCATCGCCCACAAGTGCCGTGCGATCAAGCCCGGAAATGCTCTCTGTCACTATACTGCCATCCTGAATGAACATACCAAGGGGCCTTCCCTGTCCATCAAAAAATCCGCCATTGACTCCGGCAAGCGCCCCCCGATCACTGCCGACCTCGATAAGATCCTGTGATCCGCTGGCAATATCTCCGCCGGCAATTACTGGTTTAAGATCCAGCCAGCGGTTGCCGAGATCCAGGCGCAGCATTGTGAATCTTCTGGAACCTCTGACAGTATCCTGACGGATCTCGCGATAGTTCAGACCCCTCTGCACGGTGGCATCGACAAGCTCCCTGCTGATATAGATTTCCTCCAGAGGATCTATATCCACTTCATGAAAATAATAGTCCAGTATATCCTCCCATTCATATCCCTCCCGGGCCATAACTGCAGCGGACTCCAGAGGCAGTCCCAGACCGGAACCACTGCCTTTTCCGGTCAGAGTAAATTCTTCAAGCTCACCCCGTGAGATATCCGTCTCTATCTCAAACAGCAGTGAGGGGAGCTTAAAATCCTCACCGCTCAAAAGCTCACCCATCTCCTCACCGGAAAAATAAAAATTTCCATAATCACTGTCAACGCTCAGCTCCTGCACTCTTCCATCCTCAGTCCTGCTGACAGCCTCTATATCCCGAATCCCCGGGGGACTGACATTGAGAGCGGGTGTCAGATCAACCATCACAGGGATCAGCTCATCCTCTATATGCTGCGAAGAATATGTCCTCTCCCAGCCGTGTTCCGGGGCAAATTCATCTTCCAGTGAGGTGACAGCCCCCGCGGCTTCTGCTTCGTCGGAGATCTGATTTGACCCAGCTGTTATGCCGCCGCTGCTCAGATGGAAATAACCCCGGACCAGCTCACCCCCCTGGTTTAAATATAGATCTTTCGTCTCTTCCACAGCTGAGTATATCTCCCCTGTTCTTCCCTCCGCAAAGGGGTATTCATCCAGGGTTATATAACCGCGCTCAGAGTGAATATAATCCCAGAGCAGCCCGGATCTCACAGTAACACTCAGGGCAGCAAGTGCCGGGGAGGAAAGCTCCAGGTCATTCGACTCCAGCAGCTCTGATATCCCGCCGCGGACGGCATCATCTATGTGAGGTTCACCGAAAAAGCTGAAACCCTCTTCCTCCAGATAAAATTCTGATCTGTTCGGATAGAGATAGCCGTCCTGGAAAATATCATCCTCTATCGCTATATTTTTGCCGCTCAGCTTCTGCTCGGACTGTCCGTCCTCATAAATTTTTTTCAGCAGAAGCTGTCTGCTCTCCCTCTCACTCTCCCGGGTTGTTATCCAGCCGCTAAATCCCGTGCCGGCCAGCTCATTCTCCAGGCGGGAAGCCTCCTGACGGGTTGATTCAGCTCCTACCTGAACCTTATGGAGGTCATCCTCGGATAAAATTTTCACTCCGGCAAAGCCTGCCGCTATCAGCTCGTCCTTCATCTCGCGGGCTCTGGAAAGGCTCTCGGCAGCCAAAACCTGTACAGCATAGACGGTGAAGCTGTCCTCTCCAGTCCGCAATCTGTAATCGCCCGCAGGAATATCGCGCTTTTCACCTGACAGCTCCACAGCCTCCGTCTGCTGATCGATCTCAAAATCAAATTTCTCCATCTCCTCTGCAGCTTTAACTCTAATAGTGCTGTCTGCTTCATAAAAATCCTCCAGGCCGGCAGCTGAAAGACTCCCTCCGCCGCCACCGAAAGAGAGTGCTGTGCAGAGCAGGAAAAGCAGACAGATTGAGATTAAATTTTTGGGCTGAGATCTGCAGAAAGAACTGCTGAAATCCGGGCCCAGACCATCCATGTCTTCACATTCCTTTCCGGGAGAAGTTATTCTCTGTCGAGCTGTCGGTAAACAGCCTGGTTCAGCTCTTTGAAATTGCTCTGCTCGGCTCCCATTTCACTTATCTCTTCGTCCAGCATATCTGTGAAAACTTCCTCGGCATAACCCCCATCTATAATGCCACCTTCGGGCACAGTATCCCTCATAGCGCCGAACATCTGCTCCACAAAGAGGCTGACAAAACTATCGACCGCTTCCTGCAGTTCCTCATCTATATTGTCGTCAGTCTGACTTTCCAGCTTTTCCTGCAGCTTTTTTCCTTTTTCAGCCTGCTGGTTGAGCTGCTGATCAACGATTGAAACGGGAGATGTATTTATTGGTTTCATTATTTGCCTCCTAACGAACTTCCAGTTCAGCATGGAGAGCACCGGCAGCGTCTATCTCCTGCAAAATAGTTGACATTGAGCTGGCATCAGCACCGATAGCATTCAGCGCTGTCACCAGATCATTTATTGTGGAGCTCCCTTCGATCAACATCACCTGGTTTTCACTGGCCTGATCCTCAATTTCCATCTCCTGTTCTTCGGCAATAAAGGGATCATCGCTATCCTCTTCCAGTGTGGTCTCCTGGGAGATTTCCACCGACAGATTTTCATGTGAAACCGAGACGGTTGATATTCTCACCTCATGGCCCTTGACCACGGTTCCCGTGCTCTCATTTATAACCACACGGGCTTCCGTGGTCGGCTCCACTTCCAGCCCGTTCAGCTCGGCGATAAACTCAACAATGTTGTTCCTGTATTCACCGGGCACCTCCACATTTATGCGGCTCTCTGTCTCAGCCAGGGCTATATCTGCCCCCCCGGTGACATCGGCAAAATGAGCATTGACAGTATCCACAACTGTGCTGGCGGTGCGGAAGTTACCATCATCGAGTATAAGTGTCACATTTTCGCGATCCAGCTGATAATCAATGGTTCTCTCCACAATACCGCCACCTGGAACCACAGCAGAGGTGGGATGAGCTCCATCCTGACCGGGACCATCATCACCCGGGCCGCCCACAGAAACAGGTCCCTGGGCTACAGTATAGATCTCCCCTGTGGCAGCTTCCAGTGGAGTCTGGACCAGCATTCCTCCTTCCAGACTGCTGGCATCTCCCACAGAGCTCACCTGCACATCTATCCGGTCACCTGTGCTGGCATCGTGGGGAAGGTCGGCGGTAACCATTACGGCAGCAATATTTCGCCCCTGAACCTGGTCGGGATCCACCTCCACACCGAACTGGCTGAGCATATTTGATATGCTCTGCACTGTGGCCTGGCTGCGGGTGGAATCACCGCTGCCATCCAGTCCTGTCACCAGGCCATATCCGACAAGTTGATTGTTGCGCGCTCCCTCGATCCGGGAGATATCGCCGATGTTAACCGCCGGATCATGCCGGGAAGCTGCCTGCACCGATATGGCACTAAAAACGAGAACTCCCAGCAGCATGAGCGATGTGAAATTATAGATATTAATGACTTTTGATGGTTTCATGCTTACACCGCCTAAAATATCAAATTAAACAGCTGATTGATCAGTCCGCTATCCTGCTTATCGCCTATCAGCCCTTCACCTTCATATTTTATCTCCGGATCAGCAACGAAACGGGAGTCTATGGTATTCTCAGCAGTCACATCATCAGGTCTGATAACCCCGGATAATTCGATGATCTGTGTCTCATCATTTATCGTGATCGCCTTATCACCGATCACCCTCATATTGCCATTTTCCTTAACATCCTCTACCTGAACCGTTATATCTGCCTGCAGAGAACCGCTGCGCTGTGTAATTCCATCTGCGCTCTCCGAGGTCGAGTATCCGGCGCTGAAGGGATTTATGAAACTGAGAAGTCCCTGACCCTGCTGCAGCTCAACATCACTTGATTGTGAAGCATCGCTGTCGGCATCCTGGATGGCACTTGCCGCCTCATCTATCTCAACTGTTATGAGATCTCCCTGTGAAAATTCATCTTTATCTCTGTACATATCAGCTGCATCATCTGACCAGAGCGAGTTGGCCTGAAGTGCGGGCGAGGCCAAAACACCTATCACCAAAAAGACCGCCAGCATCATAGCTGTTTCCTGCAGATATCTATCAAACATTAGTTTACACCTCCACGGTTTGGAACATAATATTATCACCGAAAATTTATCACCGATCATCTATGACCTCAACCATGTTTTCGTTGAGCACCTCAGCTTCGATTCTCTCACCGCTATTTTTGTTTTCAACTGTAATGATATCACCTGAACGGCCGCTGCCACGTGCTCTTACCTCCACGTGAACCTCCACATTGTTCTTATTAAATCTGGCCGTGACAATATCACCATGATCTATCAGCACCGGCAGTTCCAGCATATCATATGCCAGCGGTCTGCCCTCTTCAAAATCGCGGCGGAAAACACCTTCCCTGAAAATTTTCTCATCGGTATCATAAATCAGTTCTGTCGGCAATCTTTCGGCAGAAATCTCCTTTTCAGTCAGTTCAGCTGAAACGGCCGGCTCATCTCTGGCAACATCTTCCTGGAGAACACTGGCCTTAAATTCATGTTCTATAAATATCTGAAGATGCATCCTCTGCCATTCTTCACCATCAACATGTATTTCCAGCGGCTGGCTGACCCGGCCGCCATTGAGGAAATTATGGCGGGCCAGAACAATCTCCACCTCACCATCGGGAATCAGCATCGAGATATCCTCGTCCAGAAAATCGACACTTGTATCAAGACCATGAGGATAATTATCGCTCTTCTGCTGACGCTTTTCCTCAAAGTATCTTTCCACCTCTTTCTCAACCTCTGCCAGCATATTTTCGGCAGACAGCTCCCTGCTTCTGACACTTATATTCACACTCTCAGCCCCGGTTATCATCAGATCTTCGGAGTTCAGGCCGGCATTGCGAAGATGGAGCTCGATTAACCGGGAACTCAATTCCTTCTCACGCTGAAGATCGTGAAAGGTTTCGAGCTCCAAATCCCGGGCAACCTCCAGGTGCTCTTCCGCCCCATCGATCTCAGCGATATCTCCCAGAATTACCCTGGAGCTCGTTATTTCTGCTTCGGCGGGAAGATGGACCTGGAGCATATTATCCCCTGCAGAAATGACCGGGGCGATCATAATTATGGTTACAAAGAAAAATGCTGACAGAACATCGGTCTTTCTCATGATGAATTCACCTTAATCTCATATAATTTATTATATCTCACCTATCCAATCAAATCCAGCTATCGCTTAAGCTGATTTGCGGTCTGCAGCATCTCATCAGAGGCCTGGATAGAACGGGAATTTGTCTCATAAGCGCGCTGGGCTGTTATCATATCAACCATCTCATCGACAATCTCCACATTGGACATCTCCAGAAAGCCCTGTTCTATGGTGCCCAGACCATTTTCACCGGGTCTTCCCGGTACAGGAGGTCCTGAAGCATCGGTCTCGGAAAAGAGGTTGCGTCCCTGGCTGGAAAGTCCGGCTGGATTGGTGAAATTCACCAGTTCGATCTCTCCAGCTTCCTGCATCCCCTCTTCTCCGGGCAGCTGATAGCTGACCATTCCATCACTTGTAATGGATATATCGGTAGCTTCTTCAGGGATCGTAATCTCAGGCTGGACGGGATGTCCATCGGCAGTGACAAGCCTGCCCCGGCTGTCCATCTTCAGAGCACCATCACGGGTGTATCCGGTGGTTCCATCAGGCATCCTCACCTGGAAAAAGCCATCTCCTTCTATGACCAGATCCAGGGGATTGCCGGTCTCCTCCAGGCTGCCCTGGGTGAAAAGCTTCTGGGTGGCAGAAACCCTGGTACCGTGACCAACTTCCGTGCCGACGGGAATTTCCTCGCCCTGGGCATTTGGTGTGCCGGGATGCCGGCTCTCCTGATAGACAAGATCCTGAAAATTAGTGCGCTGTTTTTTGAAGCCTGTAGTGTTGACATTGGAGAGGTTATTTGAAATCACATCGACATTGGTCTGCTGCGCCTCCATACCGGTAGCTGACGTATAGAGAGCTCTCATCATGGTTAACCATCCTCCCTGTTTTTTCGTGGCGGTGCCTCTGTCGGTTGGCACCGCGGATGGCCTCCCGTGAGGGTCCGGCCATCATAAATTTCTAATTTTCTTATCCTGCTCCACGATCTCCAATCCTATCGATTCCTCATCTTATTGACCTCTATCTTAAATTGCCTATCTCATTGATCGCCTGCTGCAGAGATTCGTCCTGAGCTCTAATTGAACGCTGATTTGTCTCATAATGCCTGCTGGCCTCGATCATCTCAACCATCTCTCTGACGATCTCCACATTGGAACCCTCCAGCTGTCCCTGCTGCACCGAATAACCATCGGCTTCTACTGCAGCTGCCTCTCCTTCAGCGAAAAGGCTCTCACCGATCTTTTCCAGCTGATTGGGGTCGTCAAAATCCACTATCTGCAGGTTATCGACCTCAAGATCGCCCGTATAAACTGTCCCATCTGTGTCGATATGAACTTCCTCCTCCGGAAGCACCTGCAGCGGCCCTTCCTCACCCAGGACGGGATTGCCGTAATCATCAACTATCATACCATCAGCATCGAGGTTAAAGCTGCCATTGCGGGTATAGCGCACACCTTCCTCAGTCTCCAGAGCGAAAAAACCATCACCGGAAATCGCCAGATCCAGCGGGGCATCTGTCTGCTGAAAATGCCCGGCAGAAAAGTCTGTATAGTTCTCATCAATGCCCACTCCACTGCCCAGCTCGCCGATCTCTTCACTCTCACCTCTCTGCATGCGGTGGATTACCATCTCAGGAAATGACTCCATTATGCGCTCATCCCTCTTGAAGCCGCTGGTGTCAGCATTGGCTACATTGTTGCTTAAAGTATCCATTCTGGCTTCACTGGCTGCCATGCTGGAAGCGGAAGTATAAATTCCTCTAATCATGTATTTCACCTCCTCATATTAATATCACCGGGCTATAAGATGATCTCCTCAAGTATATCAGCAGTGCTGGCCGAGGCTAAAAATGTATATGTGCCAGCCCTTATATCTTCGGAAAAACCGAACAGCAACTGCAGACGGGTGAATTCCTCAAATTCAATAAGACCGGCTTCATCCATAATGCCAGCAACTCTCAGAGCCGTAGCCCCTTCGGGTATTGAGACTTCCACGAGCTCCGCTTCCTCTTTTAGTTCCAGACGCGAGACTGAAAGAGAGAAATCATACCCCATTTCTCCTAGTTTAGCGGGGTATTTTCCCGTCTCGGTCACATCAAGCTCAACCGTTATTTCTTCTTCCTCCATCTCCTGATCCACAGCTGGGTCTTTTTCCTGAAAGCCGAAACCAAACTGTTCCTGTATCAGCATAACACCTCCGGCTATAATCAGAAGAATACCCAGGCCCACCAGCAGATCAAAGAGACTGAAACCTGATAAATTTTTAAATTTCATCGTCATCCGCCCCACTCCCATGCATCTTGAAGATCAATTCTGTCTCCCGCACACCCATATTCAATCTCTCGGCAATTTTTTCAGTTTCGACACCCTGCTGTCTCAGCTCGATCGCCTGTCTGTAATGTGCGGGTATATTCTCGTCTTCTATATTTTTTGATTCCTCTTCCAGCACATCCTGAAAGCTGCCGCCGGATCCAGCCTGTCCCAGCTCCTCCAGATCTATCCCCTGAACTTTTTGTTTTAAAAGCTTCTCCCTTTCATTGATCTCTTCGATGAGTTCTTCCAGATCCTCATTGATCCGGGCCAGGTCCTCCTGTTTTTCCCGCAGCCTCTGGCCTTCATCAGTATTATCCTGCTCGGTAGCGGGAGGAGAAGAAACGGTCCTCTCAAAACCGGAAGGTGTATTTCCCGATGAACCATCTGTGCCGGAAGCAGAGTTTCTGTTATTATAAATATCAACAGCTTCTCCTTTTATCTCACTTCGCGTCTGCCTTCTGGCATTGATATATTTGAATGAAATTCCCAGCAGCAGCAGTACCAGCCCTGCCGCCAGCATAATCCAGGCCATAACTATCACCATCCCATTAAACCTTGATATCAAGATGCCTGCCTCTACCCTCCTCATCGGAGGGCTCATCCTCTTCCTCAGCCTTCTCTTCTTCCTCTTCTATAAGCTTTTTCTCAATCTCATCTTTGGAGTTAACCCTTCTCTGTTCCCGGGCTCTTTTTATATCCTCCTGCTGTCCCTTAAGACCCTGCTCGACCTGAGCTTCCATGCTCTCCCTCTGCATCATTTCATTGATCTCCAGTGAAGCCTGCAGATGGTTATAGGGATTTAGCTGATTGGACATTTTTCTTCACCACCCTAAAGTGGTTTTTGCTTGATCTGCCCCTCCTCTTCCACGAAAGCGGTGGCAGAGATCTCTTTTTTCACATTGCATTGGGCTTTCCCGATGACAAGCCTCACACCGGAATAAACCCTTTCTCTGACCTTTATTTTGCCGCGTCTGGAGGTTTCGGATCTCTTTTTCAAACTATCCAGCTCCTCTTCCAGCTCTGATCTTTCCTCCTTTAGGTTTTTTCGGGTTTTTTTCAATCTATAATACATCATCTCCTTATCCTGAGGCAGTTCGCCCTCCTGCTCCTGAAGTTTCTCCAGAAGATCTATGGCCTTTTTGGTCTTGGTCATATTCTGTCTGTTTTCTTCCAGCGATTCTTCCAGATCAGTGATCTCCTCTTTCAGGCCAGGATCGATGCCGACTTCTAAAATTGTGGTCGTGGCCAGAGAAGAACCGATAACACTTGCTTCAATGGAACTGGCAGCCCGGCCGCTTCCGCCAACAATAAGTCCTTTGCCCCTGCCCATAATGATATCTTCGCCAGCAGACACATCACTGTGCATTACAGCATCTTCAACCTGCAGTGTTCCCTGACAGTCGACTTTGCCATTTTCAATGAATTTAACCTGCACATCTCCCCCGGCTTTTACAGTGCCTTTATCCTTACCTATGAACCCGTTATTAATCTTTATATTTCCACCGGCATCGAGATCAGCGGCAAAGACCTTACCCTTGATTTCAATATCTTCCTCTGCTTTGATGGAAAACCCTTCCTGAACATCTCCTGTCACAACCACACTGCCCACAAAATCTATATTGCCCACATTGAGATCCAGATCACCCTGGACCCTGTGAACCGGTGTAACAGATACCCTGCCATCCTCACCGACCGGCTGGCCTTCAGCATCAGCAACCAGCTTATTTTCTTTCTTCCTGACATTTTTCCCGGCCACCAGCTTTTTATCAGCAGGAGATTCAGGCTCGATCTTTTCACCGGTCACAGTCCGGCCCGGCTGCCCGGGAACTGGGGGGTCTCTCGTGATCAGCACCTCACCCTTATTGACATTTGTCACCAGGTCTCTATCAAAAAAATCTATAGATCCATCCTCGCGTTCGGTCCCGATTTTCTCTTCTCCCTGCTCAAAATGATAGTGCAGCTCGGCATCCTCCCCGGGCCGGGGGGGATCTCCTTCAGCCACTGTATATTCTTTTATTTCTGAATCCGCTTCGATCACTTTCTGCAGCGCCTCTTCTTTTTGGCCAAAGACAACTCCCGACTCCTCCAGTATGGATTTTAGATCCGATAAAGTCAGCTCTTCTCCACCATGAGCGGGTTTATAATCAATAGTGGCTTTCAGCTTATCTTCGCCTATGCTGACTTCAGCCTCTGCATCCTGATCCAGTTCTGGTCTGCGCGGGGCAATCTCCACCCATTCCCCGTCCGGTTCATCTATCTTTTCCTGCAC
>CAYXAK010000006.1:38816-42014 GCA_964462585.1 uncultured Halanaerobiaceae bacterium | reverse complement strand
CTCAAGAAGGCGGATGAGCTGGGCTATCTGGTCAAATCAGAACCCTCCCGCTATGAGATTGAGAATGACGATATGGAGGTGGGGAGGGAGATATCGCTGCTCCTCATCAGCAGCATCGACCCGGAGGAGATAGAGGAGGAATTCTGCCATATAATCGATGTGGAAAATGCCGAACTGGCCCGGATCGAGCTGGAGGAAAGCGATGGGAGCCAGCAGCAGGAGGATTCAGCCGGAGAGAAAGATGATGGAGATAAGGATACGGAGATAGAGGTCTCCCCCACGGTCCGCGTCGATATAGACAAGCTCGATAACCTGATGAATATGGTGGGCGAGATGCTCATCAACAAGACCCAGCTGGAGGGCCTCGATATAGATGATGAGGTCTTCAACGATATAATTCAGCAGCTGGACAGGGTGACGATGGATCTGCACCACACGGTGATGCAGATCAGGATGGTGCCTATCGGTGGAATCTTCAACAGGTTTCCCCGTCTGGTGCGCGACCTCTCCCGTGAGCTCGATAAGGAGGTCGATCTCAACATAGAGGGCGCCGATACCGAACTGGACCGCTCGATCATAGATGAGCTGGCCGACCCTCTGGTCCATATAATCCGCAATGCTGTCGATCACGGCATCGAAAAGCCCGCTGTCAGGGAGGAGAAGGGCAAGCCTCCCACGGGAAGGATAGATATCAAGGCCTATCAGAAGGGCAGTGAGATCGTCATCGAGATTGAGGACGATGGCCGCGGCCTAAACCCCGATGAGATAGCGGAGAAGGCTTTAGAGCAGGGGCTTGTAAGCCGGGAGGAGCTGGAAGCCATCGATGACGGCGAAAAGCTCAATTTCATCTTCTCACCCGGCTTCAGCACAAATGATGAGGCCAGCGAGGTCTCAGGCCGCGGTGTGGGCATGGATGTGGTCCAGAGTGTGGTCGAATCTCTGGACGGACAGGTGAAGATAGATTCTGAGCAGGACAGGGGAACCCGCTTTACCATCACACTGCCCCTGACACTGGCCATAACCCAGGCCCTCATGGTCAGGATAGACCGCGAGACATTCGCCATACCTCTGGGAGCCATAAACGAAACGCTGACGATAGATCCCGAGGAGATAAAGACAGTGCGCGGCCAGGAGGTTATCGTAAGACGGGAGGAGACGATACCGGTGACCGAGGCGGCCAGGCAGCTCAATCTCGATATCGATTATGAGCGCTACCGCCGCTGGGAGGAAATACCGGTGGTGATCGTCAACAGCGGTGATAGGATGGTGGGACTTATGATCGATGAATTTTTAAACCAGCAGGAGATAGTCATCAAATCGCTGGGCAAATATCTGCTCAATGTGGAGAATATAAGCGGAGCCACCATCGTGGGCGATGGCGATGTGGCCTTAATTTTGGATGTGCGCAATATCGCCTGATGGAGATAAGCCGCAGGCAGAAGGAGGTAAAATTCGATGGCAGCTGAAATCGAAACAGAGCTGGACCATCTGCACAGAGGTGAGGATAGAAATAAGGCCCGTGAACAGTTCGTGACTTTCCAGATAGATTCCGAGGAATACGGAGTTATGATCTTCCGGACGCGGGAGATCATAAAGCCCAGGCGCATCACAAATGTTCCCAACACAGATGATCACGTGCTGGGGGTTATCAACCTGCGCGGTCAGATAGTTCCGGTCGTCGATCTCAAGAAAAAGCTCGATCTCGACCTGGAGGGCAGAGCTGATGATGAGGAGGAGCGCATTATCACAGTCGAGGTCAACGAGGCCCTGATAGGAATCCAGGTCGACGGTGTCAATGAGGTCGTCTGGCTGGAAGAGGATGGCATTGAACCTCCGCCGGAGGTGGCAGGTGGCATCAAACAGGAATACCTGCGAGGTGTGGGCAGGAAGGCAGGCGGGCTTCTGGTTTTGATAGATCTGGAGAGCCTGCTATTCCAGGATGAAGAGAAGGAACTGGATGAAGACATAAATGCAAGTGAGGGATATAAATGAGCTCCCGATTTGACAGTGGCGAAGAAAAACAAACAGATTCTCAGGAACAGCAGTATATAATGTTCACAGTCGCCGGCCAGAAATTTGCCGTCGATATCATGCAGACCCGGGAGATAATCAACATGACTGAACTCACTGATATGCCCAGTTCCCCGGATTTTATTAAAGGAGTCGTCAACCTCAGGGGTGAGATCGTGCCCATAGTTGACCTGGAGAGAAGACTCGATGTATCTTCTCTGGAGCGGAGCGCTGAGAAAAACCAGCGCATAATAATCGTCTCCATCGATGAGAACCTGGTCGGCATGCAGGTCTCCCGGGTCGAGGGCATTATCAGGCTCGATGCCGATGATGTTGGTGAAGCCCCCGAGATAACCAGAGGCATACATGAGAATTACATAGACGGTGTGGGCAAACTGGAGGAAGAGCTTGTCGTGATACTCGATCTGGCCGGTGTGCTCACAGCGGCAGAGGTAGAGGAACTGGAAGAGTTCGAACCGGAGCAGGGTGAGTGAGCGATGGCCGAAGATATTCTGGAATCACTCGATGATATGGCCCGAGATGCCCTCAAGGAGGTAGGAAATATAGGTGCCGGCAATGCCGCCACCGCCTTTGCCCAGTTTCTGGACCGCAAGATCGATATGACCGTACCCTCGGTCAATATCATTCCCCTGGCCGAAGCCCAGGAGATAACAGGTGACAGCAGCCAGCCTGTGGCCGGGGTTATGCTCAAGGTTATGGGTGAGGCACCTGCCACCATTCTATTCCTGCTGCCGCCGGATAGTGTCGAGAATCTGGTCGGGATGGTGGCCGATAAGGAGGTCAGCTTCGAGGAGCTGGAGGAAGTTGATATTTCTGCCCTGGAGGAGATAGTCAACATTTTAAGCGGCTCCTATCTAAATGCTCTGAACAGGATGACCGGTTTTAATCTGGTGCAGTCGGTTCCGGAATGTGCTGTGGATATGGCCGGGGCAATTCTCAGCACCTCACTCATACCCGTGGGCAAGGCCAGTGATTATACACTGCTCATAAATACCCAGTTTATCGATCAGGGCGAGAAGATCGAGGGCTATTTCATGCTCATCCCCCATGCTGATTCACTGCAGAAAATTCTCAATGAACTGGGGTTTGATCTCTGATGTCCGCAGATGAGATCAAGATAAGGATGGCAGAATACGGTGTGGTTGAAGCTCCCGGCAGGCTGGTGAC
>CAYXAK010000006.1:19674-38716 GCA_964462585.1 uncultured Halanaerobiaceae bacterium | reverse complement strand
TCAAGATAAGGATGGCAGAATACGGTGTGGTTGAAGCTCCCGGCAGGCTGGTGACGATAGGTCTGGGTTCCTGTGTGGGCATCACACTCTATGATCCCCGCAGCAGAGTGGGCGGCATGATACATGTGATGTTGCCCGAGAACAAAAAGGGCCTCAAACCGGCCAAATATGCCGATACGGGGCTTCCACTCCTGGTCGATGAGCTGAAAGATGAGGGCGCTAAAAGGTCCAGGCTGGTGGCCAAGATAGCCGGCGGTGCTGCCATGTTTTCCATCTCCGATAACTCTTCACTCAATGTGGGAGAGCGCAATGTGGAGAAGGTGCGCCAGATACTGAGCGATATGGATGTTGAGATAGCAGGTGAGGACGTGGGGGAGGATTATGGCCGCACCATGAAGTTTTCTGCCGAAGATGGTGAGGTTGTGGTCAGCTCCCACAAAAAAGGTGAGATCACACTTTGAAAATCAAATTTTTTTCCCGGGGTTTTTCTATTGATATAGATCAGCCTTTGTGTTATACTACCAATTAGGCAAAAAGAACTTATCATAACGCACGCCTGTGGATCCTGCTGCGGGTGCCGCTCATCTCATGAAGAGCGGTTGCAGCCCCATATCTATGGGGGTAAATCAGGAGATGAAACAGGCGGAGGCTTAACCAGGGAAGGAGGTGCAGCAGCAAAAGATGTCAGTTGTCAATATGAAGGAACTTCTGGAATCAGGTGTTCATTTCGGCCATCAGACCAGGCGCTGGAATCCCAAGATGGAGAGTTATCTCTTCACCGAGAGGAACGGTATATATATCATCGATCTCCAGCAGACTGTAAGGCTGATGGACGAAGCATATGAATTCGTCAGAAATGCTGCCAGTGAGGGCAAGACAGTCCTCTTCGTGGGGACCAAAAGGCAGGCACAGGAGACTGTGCGCACCGAAGCTGAAAGGTGCGGTATGCCCTATGTCAACCAGCGCTGGCTGGGCGGTATGCTGACCAATTATCAGACCATCAAGAAGAGGATCGATCGTCTGGAAGAGATCGAACAGATGGAAGAAGATGGTCTCTTTGAGGTGCTTCCCAACAAGGAAGTTATCGAGCTGGAGAGAGAGCACGAAAAACTCCAGCGCAACCTGGGCGGCATACGCCATATGGACGGTCTGCCTGATATAGTCTTCATCACTGACTGCCGCAAGGAATCCATCGCTGTCAATGAGGCCAACAAGCTCAATATACCGATCGTGGCCATAGTCGACAGCAATTCCGATCCGGATCTCGTTGATTATGTGATCCCCGGCAATGATGATGCTATCAGGGCGGTCAAACTGCTCACAAGCAGAATTGCAGATGCAGTCCTGGCCGGCAAACAGGGCGAGACGGAGCATCAGACAGCTGCCGATGAAAAACGCGCTAAATCTTCCGGATCAGCGGAAGAAAAAGCAGATACGGCAGAAGAGCCCGGTGAAGAAGGTCAGGAAAGCGACAAGGAATAGGAAAGATTATAGACCTAAAAGATCCGGCTGCATCTGCTCTGCAGCCGGATTTATAAACGTGAATACAGTCTAAGGAGGGTGCAAAGAATGGCAGATTTCGGCATGGACGAGATAAAAAAGCTGAGAGAGAGAACCGGAGCAGGAGTTATGGACTGCAAGGAAGCCTTAAATGAAGTTGAGGGAGATGTGGAAGCAGCCATAGATTACCTGCGTGAGAAGGGTATGGCCGAGGCCGCCAGGCGCGATAAGGTGGCAGCAGAAGGCCTGGTCGAAGTCGAGGTCGATGAGGATAGAGCCAGCGGTCTCATCTGTGAGGTAAACAGTGAGACTGATTTTGTGGCCAGAAACGATGAATTCATCGAGCTGGCGGAGGATATAGCCGCCAGATTGAAATCCAGCTCCGCTGAGAGTGTGGAGGAGTTTACAGAAGAAGACTGGGATGGCGAGATGACAGTAGATGAGAAGATAAGAGAGGTCGCGGCCAGCATGGGTGAAAATATCCGCGTCAGGAGGTTTGAGCGCTTCCAGACAGATGGTTTTCTGGTCGGCTATCTGCACCAGGGCGGCCAGATAGGCACCATCGTGGAGCTTGATGGTGAGGAGGATGAAGAGGTGGCCAAAAATGTGGCCATGCATATAGCAGCCTCAGCTCCCCGCTATATCAGCCGGGAGGATGTTGCTCAGGAGGATATCGAGCGCGAGAAGAAGGTATACCGCGAGCAGATGATCAATGAGGGCAAACCCGAGGATATTATCGACAATATCGTGGAGGGCAAGATCGATAAATTCTTCACTCAGATCTGTTTGCTGGAACAGGAATATGTGAGAGACCCCGATATCTCCGTGGGCGAATATCTGGACGAGCATGATATGGATGTCATAAATTTTGTTCGCTACGAAGTGGGAGAGGGTATTGAGACCGAGGATGAGGATTTCGCTGAAGAGGTCAAAGAGCAGGTTGAAAAAAGCTAATAATCACCAAAAAGAGAACACATTTTGTGTTCTCTTTTTTATCACTTAATCATATAAATCTGATATACGGAGGTTTTTAGATGGGTGAAGAGAAGAAAAACCACAAAACAGGGGATGTGGAGAAGTTAGAGTCGGCCTATTCCCGGGTGCTTTTGAAGATAAGCGGTGAGGCACTTGTGGCCGAGAATGGCTTCGGCATCGAGCCCGATACCATTCAGAGGCTGGCCCGGGAGATCAATAAGGTGGTGGTCGAGACCGGAGTGGAGCTGGCCATCGTGGTCGGTGGAGGCAATATCTTCCGCGGTGTGGCCGGAAGTGCCCGCGGCATGGACAGGGGCACGGCCGATTATATGGGCATGCTGGCCACGGTCATCAATGCCCTGGCCCTGCAGGATGCCATAGAGTCGCTGGGTCTGGAAGTTAGGGTGCAGTCCGCCATCGAGATGAGGCAGGTTGCTGAGCCCTATATCCGCCGCCGGGCCATCCGCCATCTGGAGAAGGGCAGAGTGGTAATCTTTGCCGCCGGAACCGGAAATCCCTATTTTTCCACGGATACCACCGCCGCATTGAGGGCGGCCGAGATCTCGGCCGAGGCCATACTCATGGCCAAAAATGTGGATGGTGTTTATGACTCCGATCCGGTGGTCAATCCCGATGCCATCAAATTTGAGGAGCTGGCCTATATCGATGTCCTCAACCGCTCACTGGAGGTCATGGATTCTACAGCCATCTCCCTCTGTATGGACAATGAGATTCCCCTGGTTGTCTTTGGCGTGAGGGAGGATGGCAATATTCTCAGGGCTGTCAAGGGTGATGAGATAGGCACCTTTGTCCGCCAATCAAATAAATAAGGAGGCTCAAACCATGATCGGAAAAGTGGAGAAAAAATGTGAGAAGAAGATGCAGGAGGTAATCGATAAGCTGAAGGTGGAGTTCAAGAATATCCAGACGGGAAGAGCCCGGCCCTCACTTGTCGAGGATATCGTCGTGGATTATTATGGAGAGCAGACACCCCTCAATCAGATGGCCAAAATATCTGCACCTGAGGCCCGGCTTCTGGTCATCGAACCCTGGGATAAAAATGTGATCGAGAATATTGAAAAGGCCATCATGACAGAGGATTTAGGTTTTAATCCCAATAACGATGGCAATGTCATCCGCATCAATATTCCCCAGCTGACAGAGGAGAGAAGGGAAGAGCTCTCCAAGCTGGCCCGGGAAAAAGCGGAGGATGCCCGCGTCTCCATCAGAGAGATAAGGCGTGAGGGCATAGAGGAACTGGAGGACCTGGAGAAGAACAGCGAGATCTCCGAGGACAACTACTATCGAGGCGAGGAAAATATGCAGGAGCTCCATGATGATTATATAGAGAAGATAGATGATCTGCTGGAGGAAAAGACCGAGAGGATCATGGAGGTCTGAGACTGGGGGCCTGACAATGCAGGATCTGGCCGAAGAGTTCAGGGGGAGAAAGCTTCTGGAGCTGCTTCCCCGGCTGGAAGATAAAACATATCAGCTTGTGGAGGTAAGCCCTCCCAACCAGCAGGCCGGCCGGGGGGCTGCCCGCGTTCTGGATATAAGAGAAAAAGATGAGATACTGCAGGTTTATTTCTGTCTGGAAGATTATGTCTGAATTTTTCCCCTCTCCGGAGGGGCTGATTATTTTTGTGGGAGGAAATTATGGATAAGCCAGTGCACGTTGCAATCATAATGGATGGAAACGGCCGCTGGGCCAGAAGCCGCAGCCGCCCGCGCACATTCGGGCACAGACAGGGTGTGAAAGCTCTGGAAAAGACGGCCCGCGCTGCCGCCGATATGGATATAGATCATCTGACCGTCTTTGCCTTCTCCACCGAGAACTGGCAGAGGCCCGGTCCTGAGGTCAGATTTCTGTTCCAGCTTTTGAGGGATACCATAAATGATGAGCTGGAGAGGCTGCAGGAAGATGAGGATATCGAGATAAAGATCATGGGGAGAAGGGAAGAGCTGGAGGATGATATCCAGGAGGATATCGAGCGCATAGAGAGAATCTCCGCCGGCAACGATAAGCTCAGGCTGAATGTGGCCCTGAACTACGGGGGACGGGCTGAGATTATTGATGCTGTCAACGCCCTGATCGAGCGGGGTGAGGGCGGGATCACGGAGGAGGATTTTTCCCGCCATCTCTACCTGCCGGAGCTTCCCGATGTCGATCTTTTGATCAGAACCGGAGGAGAACGGCGAATATCGAACTTTATGCTCTGGCAGATATCCTACGCCGAGCTCTATTTTTCCTCCTGTCTGTGGCCTGATTTTAGCCGTGAGAACCTGGAGAAGGCCCTGAAGGATTTCCGCAGTCGATCCCGCAGATTTGGCCGTATTCCGGCAGGAGAAGAGGGGAAAAAGGGGGAGTAGGAATATGCTCTACAGAAGAGTTTTGAGCGGTATTGTTGGTCTGGTCCTGCTGGCGGCGGCTGTCTTTGCCGGCTCACTGCCTTTTTTTGCCGTCACCGCCGCTGTGGCCGGAGCAGGGGCAGTTGAATATCATCGCCTTTTGCCCGTGGAGGATGATAATCAACTGCTTCTGCCCCTGCTGGTTATAATATTTATGGCCTCTCAATATTTTCTGCCGGCGGAGAGAGCGCTCTCCGCGGCAGGTCTGATCATATTCTTCTCCTTTCTCTATATGTACTTTGACCAGCTCAAAAATTACAGCTATGATGATATTCTGATCCGGCTGGCCGGCAAGCTATTCGGCATAATCTATCTGGGCGGAGGTATGTATATCATCGCTCTGCTGCGGGACTTTTCCCGCAGCCCGCTGGAGGAGACCCGGGCACTCTGGCTGGTGCTGCTGGCCGCCTGGGCAGCCGATACCGGTGCCTATTTTGTGGGCCGGGCCTGGGGCAGCCGCCCCCTGGCCCCGAAGATATCCCCCAACAAGACGGTGGCAGGGGGCCTGGGCGGAGTTGTCAGCTCCGTGCTGGCTTTCAGCATCTTCATGCTGGTTTTGGGGGAGTTCAGCCTCGTCTGGCCCATTGTGGCGGTTTTGATCTCCATCGTCGCCCTTCTGGGCGATCTCTTCATATCCTGTCTGAAGAGGGACGCCGGTGTCAAGGATGCAGGTGATATAATACCGGGTCACGGGGGAATACTGGACAGGTTCGACAGTCTTTTGCTCTCAGCACCGCTGGCCTATATTCTATTTATATTACTCCTCTAAGCGGGGTATTTTACCATGGATAAAACTCTGAGACAGATGCTCATAACAGCAGCGATATTGTTCTTATCCCTTTTTATCGTACGCTATCTCTTCATGCTCTTTGCACCATTTCTCATCGGCCTGATACTGGCCAATCTGCTCGAACCCTTAATCATAAGAGCTCAGGATATTCTGCCCGGAGGCCGGACTGTGGCTGTTCTGGCCGTGCTGGTTGTGGTAGTGGCCGGTCTGGCTTTGCTTCTGGGGCTGGGCATCTCCCGGTTTTATGTGGAAGTCAACGAGATAGTGCAGACACTGCCCGACTATGAGACACTTATGGATGAGCTGCAGCTCGATGGCGATATCAGAGGTTTTCTGGAGGGTTTTGAGATATCGGGGCCCATTATAACTGCGGTGGAGGAGAACATGCAGGTCATATTTGAAACCATACGCAGCGGGCTTCTGGAGATAGCCAACTATGCTCTCAACGCGCTGAGCCGGCTGCCCCTGGCCCTGATGATCTTCTTTTTGAGCATCGTGGCCACATTCTATATCAGCAGGGACAGGAGTAGAATCAATGATGGCATATTCCGGCTCTTTCCCCAAAGATGGCACGCTGAGGTTAAGGCCTTCGGTGCTGAGCTCAAATTCTCAGCCGTGGGCTATATCAAAGCCATGCTGATACTGATATCGATCTCGGGTTTTATTACGGCGGTGGGTCTTACCATCCTGGGCAGCAGCTATGCCATCTCCCTGGGAGTTCTGGCCGCTGTGCTCGATCTGATACCGATAATAGGGCCGGCCCTGATCTTCTATCCCTATGCTATCATCAGCCTTCTCATGGGGGATATAGTATTCGCCCTGGGCCTTGTGGCCACACATCTAATTCTCAGTGCCGTGAGATCCTCGGCTGAAGGCCAGATCATCGGTGATAATATAGGCATTCATCCCCTGGCCACACTCATGGCCCTCTTTGTGGGCTTCAGGGTGCTGGGAGTTATAGGCTTTCTCGTCGGACCCGTGCTGCTGGTATTGATCAAGACCTCGGCCCGGGCCGGACTCATTCCATTCTGGGAGGCAGATAGATGAAAAAACTTGTTCTGCTGGGTGCTACAGGTTCTATAGGTGAGCAGACACTCGAGGTTATAGATCATCTGGATGACTGGTCTCTGCTGGCCGCCAGCTGTCACAGCGACATTGAGGGTCTCAGAGATGTAGCCGCGGCGTTTGAGCCCGAATATCTGGCGGTTGTGGATGAAGAAAAACGCCGGGAGCTTAAATCCCGTCTCAGCACCGACCTGAATCCCGAGATTCTGACGGGGGAGAGCGGTTATGAAGAGCTGGCCGCCCTGAAAGGTGCGGATATGGTCATAAATGCCATTGTGGGTGCAGCCGGATTGAAGCCCACACTGGCCGCAATAGAGGCCGATAACAGGCTGGGACTGGCCAACAAGGAGAGCCTGGTCACAGGCGGCAGCCTGGTCGCCGAGATGCTGGAGGAAAGCAGTTCCGAGCTGCTGCCCGTTGACAGCGAACACAATGCTCTCTTTCAGCTTCTGGCCTGTGAGGAGAGGGATTCCGTCCACAGGCTGATACTGACGGCATCGGGCGGTCCATTTTTCGGATATTCCCGTCAGGAGCTGGAGGATGTCAGTGTGGAGGAGGCTCTGGATCATCCCAGCTGGGATATGGGCAGCAAGATAACCATAGATTCCGCCACACTCATGAACAAGGGCCTGGAGGTGATCGAGGCCCGCTGGTTATTTGATTTTAATTATGATAAAATAGACGTAATGGTTCACCCCGAGAGCATCGTGCACTCTCTGATAGAGCTCGAAGACAGCACCGTTCTGGCTGAGATGGGCGAACCGGATATGAAGATGCCCATACAGCATGTGCTCACACACCCTCACCGCAGGAAGAGCAGCGGTGGTTTCTTTGATCTCGCCGGCAAAAATCTCAATTTCCACTCACCGGATTTAGAGGCCTTCCCCTGTCTAAAGCTGGCCTATGAGAGCGGCAGAAAAGGTGAGAGCTATCCCGTCGTTCTCAATGCTGTTAATGAGGTTGCCGTGGAGGCCTTTCTGGCCGGCAGAATAGGCTTTATGGATATACCCCGCTGTATCGAGAGGATGCTCTCCGAACACGAACCAATGACTTTAAAAAGCGGTGAGGAGATACTCGCTCTGGATCAGCGCATCCGGAATAAGGCTGAGGAGGTAATCGAGAGCTGATGACTACCGTAATTGCTTTTATAATATTTCTTGGTATACTGATATTCGTCCATGAACTGGGGCATTTTCTCATGGCCCGCCGCATGGACATAAGAGTCGAGGAGTTTGCCCTGGGCTTTGGTCCCAAGCTCTGGTCCCACAAAAAGGGTGAGACGCTCTATTCTCTGCGCATCGTCCCCCTGGGCGGATTCTGCAGCATGACGGGTGAGATGCCCGTCGACCGCGAGGATCTCGATCCCGAGGAGAGAGAGACCTATGAAAAAGCCCGCGATAACGGCCGCTGCTTTTTTCAGAAGCCGCCCCTGCAGAGGCTGGCAGTGCTGGTGGCAGGCCCGCTCATGAACGTGGCCCTGGCCATCCTGGCCTTTGTCCTTATTTTCGGCATATACGGCATACCGGTCGAGCAGGACCAGGCAGCCGTAATAGGGGAGATGATGCCCGGAGAGCCAGCGGCCAGATCGGAGCTGAGAGGCGGTGATGAGGTCATCGCCATCGAGGGGCAGGAGGTAGAGGACTGGCAGAATATGACCGGCATCATCCGGGAGAACCCTGACCGGGAGCTGACATTTACCGTTCTGCGCGATGGCGAAGTGGTGGAGATGACCATAACCCCCCAGCTGGATGAGGAGACAGGCTACGGCATGATAGGTGCTCTGCCCCGGGTGGTGAGAGAGAGGGTATCTCCCCCGACCGCAGTCTACAGAGGCACCATACAGGCCTTTGAGGTAGTGGGCCTGACCGTACAGGGCTTTGTCCATATCATCTCCGAGGCCAGCACCGAGGAGCTGGGCGGGCCGGTCATGATAGCTTCTATCGTGGGCCAGGCAGCCCGCACAGGACTGGAGAATGTGCTGCACTGGCTGGGAATTATCAGCATAAACCTGGCCATTATAAATCTCGTGCCCTTCCCCGCACTGGACGGGGGCAGGGTTGTATTTGTCCTGATAGAGCTGATAAGCGGCAGACCCGTCTCCCAGGAGAAAGAGGGCTGGGTTCACATGATCGGATTTGTGCTGCTGCTGGCCCTGATGGTCTTTATCATCTATCAGGATATTATAACTACATTTTTCTAAGCAGGGGGTCTGGATTGTGAAGCTGCCCAGAGTTACACTCGTTTCACTGCTGACAGATAGCGTTACACTCAAGCATATGCGTGTGGCCGGCTTTCATCATGCTGTTAAGGCTGCTGAAAATGCCCTGCGGCTGGCCCGGGAGAGGGATATATGTCCCGACCTCTCCACAAAAGCCGCCCTTCTGCACGATATCGGCCATACCAACTGGGAGAAACAGGGAGAATGGGATTTTGAATCCTACGATTATTTTGATATTCACCCCATCAAGGGAGCGGAGAGAGCCCATGAGCTTCTGACCCTCAAGGGCGAGCATCTGGGCAAGGCCCGGGAGATAGCTCTGGCCATCCTCTTTCACAGCGGTTCCAGCCCCATCAACACCAACCTGGAGCTCACCCCCCTGCAGAAACTGGTCATGGAGGCCGATGATATGGACGAACAGGAGGGGGGCCTCCATCACCGGGAGGAGATATCGCTGGAGAATGCCATCGAGAGGGTGGGCGAGATAGATGAGATCGTCGATGAACATCTGCAGGTATGTGATGTATCCTGCTGGAACAGCAGTCTGACCTGAGGAGGAAGAGCGATGAGAGAGGAGAGCGGAAAATACGATGATCTGCGCCGGCCCCGTGATGTAAAAACTGTCACCGTAGGCGGGCTTCACATCGGGGGTGAACATCCTGTCTCCGTGCAGTCGATGACAAATACCGATACATCCGATATCGAGGCCACACTGGCCCAGATTGAGGAGCTGGTCCGGGCCGGCTGTGAGCTGGTGCGCCTGGCTGTCCCGGATAAAGAGGCTGCTGAGGCACTGGAGAAGATCGTCTCCAGTGTGGAAGTTCCCCTCATGGCCGATATTCATTTCAATCACAGGCTGGCACTTATGGCCGTCGAAGCCGGCATCGACGGCCTGCGCATAAACCCCGGCAATATCGGGGGCAGAGACCGCGTGAGAGAGGTTGTGCGGGCCTGTGCAGAATCCGGTGTGCCGATCCGCATAGGTGTAAACAGCGGTTCACTGGAGGAGGATCTGGCCGAGAGTTTTGCCGGCCCCACTCCGGAGGCCCTTCTCGCCAGCGCCGAGCGCCATATAGCCTATCTGGAGGAGCTTGATTTTGCAGATATCATAGTCTCCTTAAAATCCACCGATGTCAGGGATACCATAAGGGCCAACAGGCTCTTTGCCCGAAAATACCCCTATCCCCTGCATGTGGGCATAACCGAGGCCGGGGCCGGGAGCAGAGGGGAGATCAAATCCGCTGCCGGGCTGGGTGCTATGCTGGCACAGGGACTCGGCGATACGGTCCGGGTCTCACTGACGGGAAGCCCGATCCAGGAGGTAAAGACAGCCTACCATATCCTGCGCAGCCTGGGCTTGAGAAAGAAAGGTCCGGAGATCATATCCTGTCCCACCTGCGGCAGGACGGAGATAGATATCGAAACTATCGCGGCCGAGGTCAGTGAGAGCCTGGAAGACTGTCGGGGAGAATTTACCGTGGCCATCATGGGCTGTGCCGTCAACGGGCCCGGTGAGGCCAGCCATGCCGATGTGGGTTTGGCCGGCGGCAGAGAATGTGGACTGATATTCAGAGAAGGAGAAGTCGTCAAAAAAGCAGCCGAGGAGGAGCTTATCTCAGCTCTTCTGCAGGAAATAAAGAAAATGGAGTGTGATCAGCTATGAAACTTTCGCAGTACTATATGCCGACATTAAAGGAGGATCCGGCTGATGCTGAAGTTCCCAGCCACAGGCTCATGCTGAGAGCTGGCATGATCCGCAAGCTCTCGGCCGGAGTCTATACATATCTGCCCCTGGGTTTCAGGGTCATAAAGAAGATACAGGAGATCGTGCGCGAGGAGATGGACAGGGCCGGAGCTCAGGAGCTTTTGATGCCCGCCATGCAGACGGCCGATATCTGGAAGGAATCCGAGCGCTGGCAGGATTTTGGCCCTCAGATGATAAGATTTGAAGACCGTCAGGAGCGGGAGTACTGTCTGGGGCCGACACATGAGGAGGTAATTGCCGATCTGATCAGGGATGAGCTGCGCTCCTACAAAAAGCTGCCCTACAATCTCTATCAGATCCAGACCAAGGTCCGGGATGAGATAAGACCCAGGTTCGGTCTGATGCGGGCCCGGGAGTTTATCATGAAGGACGCCTACAGCCTCGACCGGGATTATGAGGGGCTGGATGAGAGCTATCAGGATATGTACAGGGCCTATTCTCGCGTTTTTGAGCGCTGCGGACTTGACACCAGAGTGGTGCAGGCCGATACCGGTGCCATGGGCGGCAAGGACTCACATGAGTTTATGGTGCTGGCCGACACCGGTGAAGATGAGCTGGCCTTCTGCACCAGCTGTGAATATGCCGCCAATGTGGAGAGGGCTTCTGCTGATTTCTCCGCTGAAGAAAAGGGAGAGTCTGCCGAAGATCCGGAGCCGCTGGAGAAGAAATATACACCTGATGCCACCACGATCGAGGATCTGGAGGATATGCTGGGGATCAGCTCCAGCCGCATGATCAAGACCATGGCCTATATCGCCGATGACAGGCCGGTGGTGGCTTTAATCCGCGGTGATGATGAGCTGAACGAGACCAAACTCAAAAATCACTTCGAAGCTGTGACACTGAGGTCGGCCGAACCCGGCGAATTTGCGGAGAAGTTCGGCAGTGTGGCCGGCTTTATCGGCCCGGTCGGACTGGATCAGGAGGTGGAGATGGTCGCCGACAGGCGCATAGAAAATATGACAGATGCAATCACAGGTGCCAATGAAGCAGATCACCACTATCTCAATGTCAATCTGGAAAGAGATGTGGAGGGTATAGATGATTTCACCGAGCTGAGAAAGGTTCAGCCTGATGACCCCTGCCCCCAATGCTCCAGTCCCCTGGAGATGAAGGCCGGCATCGAGGTCGGCCATATCTTCAAGCTGGGCACCAAATACAGCGAGAGCATGGATGTCACCTATCTCGATGAGGACGGCAAGGAAAAGCCGATCGTCATGGGCAGCTACGGTATAGGCATAACCAGGCTGGCAGCTGCTGCCATCGAGCAGAACTACGATGAGAAGGGCATAATCTGGCCCAAACCGATTGCCCCCTTCCAGGTTATCATACTGGCCCTGGGCGGCTCAGATGAGGTGAGAGAAGCCTCGGAGGAGCTCTATCATGAGCTGCAGGATGCCGGTGTTGAGGTGCTCCTGGATGACCGGGATGAGAGAGCGGGTGTTAAGTTCAATGATGCCGAACTGATCGGCATTCCGCTCATGGTTACGATAGGAAGCCGCTCACTCTCCGAGGACAAAGTCGAGGTTGAGGTGAGAGAGAGCGGTGAGGAACATATGCTGAAGTTCGATAGAGCCTGTGCCGGGCTTGAAAAGCTTCTGGCAGACCTGGATTAGTCGAAGGATAAAAGCTCTGTTATGACTGAAAAAATGGGGTTTATCCGGTCTCCTGCTGTGAATGCTGCTGCAGCAGGGGCTGGAAAAACCCCTTAAATTTGTAGAATACATAAAATAGATGGAGGTCTTCTGATGTCAAGAGCATTGATAAAGCCTGAAGGATTGACCGGGGTCAGGCTGGTTTTGTTCCATCCTGACAAAAAAAGGATAGACCTGATATTTTCAGATGAGGGGAGCGCTGAAGATAAAAGCGCGGTAGAAAAGATAGAGGAGATCTGCCCTGATGGTGAGAGCTGGAATGTGAAGGCATTCATATCCCCGCCCCTGCAGGTGCAGGTTGAGCTCATATGGCCCGAGCTGAGCGCTGGACTGCCCGAGAGGCTGAGCTTTATGAGCAGCTGGCTCAAACGCTCCCGTCCCCACATTGTGGAGGATAACAAACTGGTGATCGAAGGTGAGAGCAAACTGGCCTGTAAATCGATGAACTGCCGCCAGCTGAGAAATTATCTCAGCCGCAGGCTGTCGGTGCTGCTGGAGAGAGAGTTAGAGATCGAGTTTAAAAACGGCGATTTTGCCCCCCGCAATGGGGGCAGGAAGAAACCAGCTTCCCTGGAGAAGATCAGCTCCACACAGGTCTCAGGTTCCGGTCAGTCGCAGGATAAAAAATCCTCCTGTGATAGAGAGGGAAGTGGTGGCTCCGCTCACAAGAAAAGAGAGGAGATAGCCGTTATAGGAGATAAGGTCTCCTCCCGCAGTAAGATCTTCGCTCTCAATGAGCTACCCGAGGAGGGCAGTGCCGCCATAGAGGGAGAGATATTCGAGGTTGACTGCAAAGAGACCCGCAACGGGCGCCTTCTCTATCTCTTCTCCGTGACCGATAACAGGGACTCGCTCCAGGTCAAATTATTTGTCAGGGATGAGGAGGAGCTGGCCTATCCCCTGGGAGATGGGGACAGAATCAGGGCCAGAGGTGAGCTGCAGTACGATCGTTACAGCAAGGAGACGGTCATGATGGCAGATGCCATCACACTGCTGCCGCCCCGGAAGAGGGAGGATAAGGCCGGGGAAAAACGCGTCGAACTTCATCTCCATACCAAGATGAGCCAGATGGATTCCGTTATCGATATCGAGGAGGCTGTGGAGAGGGCGGCTGAATGGGGACATGAGGCCATCGCCATCACAGATCACGGTGTGGTCCAGGCCTTTCCCGAGGCCTATGAGGCCGCTCAGGAGCACGGCATAAAGCTGATAATGGGCATGGAGGCCTATCTGGTCGATGACGGTGAGAAGATAGTCTTAAACCCCGGAGAGACGGATCTGGACGGGGCTTCATTTGTGGTATTCGATGTGGAGACCACCGGACTGGAGAGCAGCCAGGATAGAATAATAGAATTTGGAGCGGTTCGGGTCGAGGGCGGAGAGATTGTGGACAGTTATTCACAGCTCGTAAATCCCGGCCGGGCCATATCGCGCAAGATTGAGGATCTGACCGGTATCAGCAATGAGGACTTAAGGGATGCTCCTCCCATGGAGGAGATACTGATGGATTTTCTTGACTTCTGTCAGGACAGCACACTGGTTGCCCACAATGCCGAGTTCGATATGTCCTTTCTGCGCCAGGAATGCCTGCGCGGTGACTGTGATCTTCCCCGCCAGCCGGTCATGGATACACTCGCTTTGAGCAGGGCGCTGCTCACCGATCTGAACAGCCACAGCCTGGATAATCTCTGCCAGCATTTTGGGGTTGAGCTCGATGATCACCACCGGGCTGAAGCCGATGCAGAGGCCACAGCTGAAGTTATGCTTAAACTTCTCGATATGGTGGAAAAAGACCATGATTGCGGAGGGCTGAGGGAGATAAACAGACTGGCTGACAATATCGACTGGAAGAAGCAGAATTATCATCACGCCGTGCTGCTGGCCCAGAATCAATCGGGGCTCAAGGATCTTTACTATCTGGTATCGCGCTCACATCTTTACAATTTTTATCAGAAGCCCAGGGTGCTCAAGAGCGAGCTGGAGCAGATGCGCGAGAATATTCTGGTCGGCTCTGCCTGTGAGGCCGGCGAGGTATTTCAGGCCGTAAAACAGCAGGAGGATGAGAGCACACTGAGGGAGAAAATGGAATTTTACGACTATCTGGAGATCCAGCCTCCCGAAAACAATAAGTTCATGGTCCCGGATCAGGTAGAATCGCTGGACAGGATCAGGGATATATACCGCGAGATATACCGCTGGGGTGAAAAGCTGAATAAACCGGTGGTGGCCACCACCGATGCCCATTATCTCGATCCGGAGGATGCCAGATACAGGGCGATACTGCAGGCCGGTCAGGAGTTCGATGATGCCGATGAACAGCCGCCCATATATTTCAAAACGACAGATGAGATGCTCTCTGAATGCGAGTATCTGGGCGAGAAGAAAAGCCGGGAGGTGGTCATAGAAAATCCCCGCCGGATAAGCGATATGATCGAACCCGCCCGCCCCATCCCCGCTGGTCTTTTTACACCGGAGATAGAGGATGCCGACGAGAAGATAAGAAAGATGTCCTTTGACAAGGCGGAAAGGCTCTACGGCGAGCCTCTGCCCGGGCTGGTGGAAAAGAGGCTGGAGAAGGAGCTCTCAGCCATAATCGATAACGGCTATGCGGTCATATATCTCATCTCCCACAAACTGGTACAGAAATCTCTTGATGACGGCTATCTGGTCGGTTCCAGGGGCTCTGTGGGCTCATCGCTTGTGGCCTATATGACAGATATAACCGAGGTTAATCCCCTGCCACCTCATCATCGCTGCCCTCAGTGCAGCTGGGTCGAATTCTATCCCCGGGAGGAGAATATTGTAGGTGTTGATCTCGACGATAGATCCTGCCCGGACTGTGGCAGCAGCTGTGAGACAGATGGATTTTCCATACCCTTTGAGGTCTTTATGGGCTTTGACGGCAACAAGGTTCCCGATATCGATCTGAACTTTTCCGGTGAATACCAGTCGAGAATTCACCGGGAGACGGAGAGGCTCTTCGGCGAGGAATACGTCTACAGAGCCGGCACAATCTCCACCATAGCCGACAGAACGGCCTATGGTTTTGTGCGGGGCTATCTGCAGGATAGAGAGATGGAGAGGAGAAACACGGAGATAAACCGCCTTGTAAAGGGCTGTACAGGTGTGAAGAGAACCACAGGCCAGCATCCCGGCGGGCTGATGGTCGTTCCCCGGGATATGGATATACACGATTTTACCCCCATACAGCATCCGGCCAATGATCAGGATAGCGATGTGCGCACAACTCACTTTGATTATCATGCTATCAGCGGCCGCATTCTCAAGCTGGATCTGCTGGGACATGATGATCCCACCTCTATCAGAATGCTGCAGGATCTCACCGGCAAGGATCCACTGGAGATAGCTCTCGATGATGAGAGAACGATGTCTATCTTCTCCGGCACAGAGGAGCTGGAACTGAAGGATAATCCTCTGGATCTGGAGGTGGGCACACTGGGTGTGCCGGAGTTCGGCACCTCCTTTGTCCGGGGGATGCTGGTCGAGACGCGTCCCGACACATTTGCCGAGCTGGTCAGAATCAGCGGCCTCTCCCACGGCACCGATGTCTGGTTGAATAATGCCCGCCAGCTCATCCAGCAGGGAACGGCCGAGCTGAAGGAGGTCATATCGGTCAGGGACGATATCATGAATTACCTCATCCAGAAGGGTCTGGAGGCAGGAGACAGCTTCGAGATAATGGAGGATGTGCGCAAAGGCCGCGGCCTCAGCCAGCAGCAGGAGCGGCTGATGAGAGAGCATGATGTTCCCGACTGGTATATTGAATCCTGCAGGAAGATAAAATATATGTTTCCCAAGGCTCATGCCGCCGCCTATGTGATGATGGCCTACCGCATTGCCTATTTCAAGGTCAATCACCCGGCCGAGTTCTATACCACCTACTTTACCAATAATTCGGATGCCTACGAAGCCGGAATAATCAACAGGGGCTATGAATATATACTGAGCTATCTGGAGGAGCTGGATGAAAAGGGCAATGACAGGACACCAAAGGAAGACCGCATGATATCGATACTGCAGATAGTGATCGAGGCCATGGACAGAGGTGTGGAGTTCATGTCTGTGGACCTCTACGAATCTGCCGTCGATTCCTTCCAGCTCAGGGAGGAAAATAAGCTCCTGCCGCCGCTTATAAGTGTACAGGGTCTGGGCAGCACCGCCGCCGAGAATATAGCTGAAGCCAGACAGCAAGGGAAATTCATGTCTGTCGAGGATTTTGTGGACAGGACCGGAGCTTCCTCCACGGTGGTGGAAGCTCTCAGGGGAAATGGAGTTTTTGCAGATATTCCGGAGAAGAACCAGCTCTCACTTTTCGAATGACTTCTTATGCCCCAAACCCCACTGTTACTTGCAACTTGGATACTGCTGTGGTATTATAAATAAGGAATATGTTCCATTCTAGTTATATCTGCATGTCATCTGTCGAGGAGTGGGGTTTTTCCCACTCCTTAATTAAATATATAGTGTAAAATTATGTAAAACGTCAAATCAGATGTCAGGAAGGATGATAGATCTATGAGAACTTCAGAGCGCGTCGCCAAAAAGGTGGAGTCGCTTGTCCGCGGAGATGAGATCGAACTGGTGGCTGTTGATTTTGAAAAAGAAGGATCAGAGAGGGTGCTCAGGGTATTCATCGAGAAAAAAAATGGTGAGATCGATCATGAAGACTGTGCCCGGATCAGCAAAGAGCTGTCCCTGTGGCTGGACGAAGAGGATTTTATAGATGAAAGCTATATTCTCGAGGTATCCTCACCCGGAGTGGAGAGGCCGCTCAGGGGCAGGGAGGATTTTCAGAGATTTACAGGTGAGAAGGTCTATATCAAAACCTATGCTCCTGTCCGGGATAAAAAGGAGTTTACCGGAGAGCTGAAGGGCATCGAGGATGAGACGGTGACCATATTTTTGAGCGAGGAGGAGCAGTCTGTCAGCCTCCCCCTCAACGCCATCGCCTCTGCCCGCCTGAGTGTAGATTTTCAGCTCGAATGAGGAGGTTAAATGATGAACGTTGATTTTCTGCAGGCCCTGGATGATATCGAAAAGGAAAAGGAGATTCCCAAAGAAATACTGCTCGATGCCCTCACCACAGCCCTGGAATCGGCCTATAAGAAGGATTACGGTTCCAAAGAAAATGTGAGGGTTGATCTGGATCCCGATAGGGGAGAGATCAAGGTTTTCTCCCGCCGCCGTGTGGTGGAAGAGGTGGAGAATGAAAATTTTGAGATGTCGCTGGAAGAAGCCCGTGAGAGAGAGGGTGAGGTTGAGATCGGGGATGTGGTCGAGGTCGAGGTTACACCGGAAAATTTCGGCAGGATCGCAGCCCAGACTGCCAAACAGGTCATAATGCAGAGGATAAGAGAGGCCGAGAGAGATGTGATATACGAGCACTATAAGGAAAAAGAGGGCGAGTTTATCACCGGCACAATACAGAGATTTCAAAACGATCATATTCTCATAGATATGGGCAAGACCGAGGCCCTGCTTCCGCCCTCAGAGCAGATGGATAACGAAAACTATGAGGTTGGAGACCGGATCAAGCTCTACATTGTGGAGGTAACATCCACAACCAAAGGACCCAGAATTCTGGTCTCCCGCACACATCCCGGCCTTCTCCTGCGGCTTTTTGAGATAGAGATTCCCGAGATATTCGATGGTACCGTTGAGATCAAAGCTGTGGCCCGTGAGGCCGGCAGGCGCTCAAAGGTGGCCGTAACCTCCACCGAGGAGGATGTCGATGCAGTGGGAGCCTGTGTGGGGCCCAGGGGCAGCAGGGTGCAGGCTATCGTCGATCAGCTCAACGGTGAGAAGATCGATATCGTGGAGTGGGATCCTGACCCCCGCAATCTGATAGCAAATGCTTTAAATCCCGCCGAGGTCAAAGAGGTCATAATAGATGAAGAAGAGCAGGTGGCGGAGGTGGTCGTGCCTGATTTTCAGCTTTCTCTGGCCATAGGTAAAGAGGGGCAGAATGCCCGTCTGGCGGCCAAACTGACCGGCTGGAAGGTCGATATCAAAAAAGAATCTGAGTATGAAGCTGGGGGTGAAGAAGAAACCACCGGGGAAGCAGAGGATGCAGAAGAGGTTGAGGAGGAGAGCTCTGAAGCTGAAGATGCTGAAGATGTGGATGATACTGCTGATGAAGGTGAAGAAGCTGTTGAAAAAGAAACGGAAGATGAGATATCAGCAGATGAATCAGAGGAAGAGACGGCAGATGATGAGGAAAAAGAGGCTGAATAGAGCTTTTATATCTATCTCTAAAATTCTGAGGAGGGAAATTACTTGAGTGCCAGTCCTCTTGAAGAGTGCGCCGGCTGTGGAGATCTGAGAGATGAGATTGAACTGATGCGAATTGTAAACAACAAAGGAGATATCAAAGTGGATCCCGGTCAGGATGTGCCCGGCAGGGGTGTCCATCTCTGTCCCCAGGTCGAATGCCTGGAACTGGCCTGTGACAACGGGGGTTTAAAGCAGGGTCTTAAGACCGAGATAACAGATGAAATATTTGATTCACTTGTTGAGGAGATAAAACATGGAGGATATTAAAGGCGGTAAACTCTGCTATAGATGCTATAGATAGCGTATGGTTAGATTGTTCGATAGTGCTGTAAGTTACTACTGGAGGTGGTTTGCATGGGAAAAATGAG
>CAYXAK010000006.1:6120-19574 GCA_964462585.1 uncultured Halanaerobiaceae bacterium | reverse complement strand
TTGTTCGATAGTGCTGTAAGTTACTACTGGAGGTGGTTTGCATGGGAAAAATGAGAGTTTATGAACTGGCTCGGGAGATGGATCTGGAGAGCAGAGAGGTTGTAGAGCTGCTCCAGGATCTGGATATAGATGTTTCGAGCCATATGGCTACAATCGAAGATGACACGGCAGAACTGGTAAAAGAGATATATTTTGAGGATCAGGAAACAGAAGATGAGGTCGAGGAAGCCGGGGAAGAAGCGGAGCCCGGGCAGAAGCAGACCGAAAGTGAAAGCCGGACTGAGAGCAGGTCCGAGACTGGCACCGCAACCCGGAGAGAGGAGCAGGTGAGCAGCAGACCCTGTATCACTCCTCCCATAACGGTCAAGGAGCTGGCAGAGGTCGCTGAGATACCATCGAACAGACTCATAAAATCCCTCATGGATATCGGCATTATGGCCAATATCAACTTCTCACTTGAGGATGACACTCTGGAGGATGTTGTCGATAAACTCAATCTCGATGTCACCGTAGAGGGTGAGGAGGAAGAAGAGGTAGATGCCTGCTCAGATCTCAGGGTCAAGACTGATTTTGAGGATCTGGAGGAGGATTATGAGCTCCGTCCCCCCATCGTCACGGTGATGGGGCATGTCGATCACGGCAAGACAACACTGCTGGATGTGATCCGCCAGACGAAGGTGACCGAGACCGAAGCAGGCGGCATCACACAGCATATAGGTGCATATCAGATAACAGTCGAGGATGAGAAGATAACATTTATCGACACACCGGGCCATGAAGCCTTTACCGCCATGCGGGCCCGCGGAGCTCAGATAACCGATATTGCCATACTGGTGGTGGCCGCAGATGACGGCATAATGCCGCAGACCGTCGAGGCCATAAACCACGCTCAGGCGGCTGAGATCCCCATCATAGTGGCCATAAATAAGATAGATAAGCACAATGCCCGGCCCGACCAGGTAAAACAGCAGATGACCGAATACGGGCTGGTCCCCGAGGAATGGGGCGGCACCACCATCTGTGTGGAGATATCCGCACTGCAGGGACAGAATATCGATGAGCTGCTGGAGATGATCCTTCTCCAGGCAGAGATAGAGGAGATCATGGCCAATCCTCACAGACCCGCTGAAGGTGTCGTTATCGAAGGCGAGCTGGATAAGGGCCGCGGACCTGTGGCCACAGTGCTGATCAAGAACGGAACACTGGAGGTCGGTGATACGATTCTGGCCGGCTCCGCCTGCGGCAGAGTCAGGGCCATGGTCAATGAACACGGCGATAGAGTCGAGGAAGCCGGGCCGGCTATGCCCGTTGAGATACTGGGCTTTTCTGATGTTCCAGCTGCCGGTGATTTCCTGCAGGTTCTGGAGGATGAGAACAGGGCCCGCCGGGTAGCTGCCGAGCGCAAGGAAGAACAGCAGAAAGTGAGAAGGCAGGCCGACACAGGTGTAACTCTGGAGGACTTTTACGATCAGGTGCAGGAAGGTGAAGTTCAGGAGCTCAATCTGATCATAAAAGCCGATGTCCAGGGATCGATAGAGGCTCTGCGCCAGTCGCTGGAGAGGTTGAGCACAGATGAGGTCAGCGTCAATATAATCCACACCGGTGTGGGGGCCATAACCGAGACAGATGTCGACCTGGCCAGTGCTTCCAGTGCCATAATACTGGGCTTCAACGTCAGGCCGGGTGTCAATGCCCAGCAGTATGCGGAGAAAGAGAAGGTCGATATCCGCACCTACCGCGTGATCTACAAGGCCTTAGAAGATGTCAGGGATGCCATGGAGGGACTGCTGGCACCCGAGCTCAGAGAGAGAGTGCGCGGCCATGCCGAGGTCAGGCAGATTTTCAAGGTGCCTGATGTGGGCAATATCGCCGGTGTCTATATGCGCGATGGTCTGGTCAACCGCAATTTCCACGTCCGTGTCATCAGAGATGGTGTTGTCAAGCACGAGGGTGAGCTCTCCTCGCTCAAACGCTTTGAAGATGATGTGAGAGAGGTCCAAGAAGGATATGAATGTGGTGTGGGTATAGCCGATTATAATGATATAAAAGAGGGAGATATTCTGGAGTTCTATGATTACGAAGAGGTGAAAAGAACTCTTTAAACCTCTTTACCAATAAAGAGGTGAAGACAATGGTTAAAGAGAGAGATAGAAGACTGGGCGAACTGCTGAAGGAAGAGATCAGCGATATACTGAGAAGGGAAGTCAGAGATCCCCGCATAGGCTTTGTCTCCATAACAGAGGTAGATGTTAGCGGTGATCTGCGGCATGCCAAGGTCTTTGTCAGCGTCATGGGCGATGAGCAGGAAAAACAGGATACCATGGAAGGCCTGGAGGAGGCCACCGGTTATATCCGCTCTCTGGTGGGGGATAGAATAACCGTCTATCACACACCTGAGATCATATTCCGCTATGATGATTCTATAGAACACGGCATTCACATCTCCCAGGTGATAAAGGAAGCCAGAAAAGAGGACAAAAAAGCCATGAGGGAGAGGCAGAATCAGGAGAATGCCGGCCAGCAGAATTCCACCGGTGGAAAGGAACAGAGTTAGATGAGACCTTCTTTTTCCAGGGACAGATCGGAAATTTCCGCCCTTGAGAGAACGATTGCCCGGGGCGGAAGCTTCTTTTTGTTGGGCCATGAAAATCCCGATGGTGATTGTCTGGGTTCGATGGCCGGTCTGTACAATCTGCTCTCAGGCAGAGGCAAAGATGTCACCATGGCTGTCTACGAGGAAATTCCCCGCCAGTTTCAGCTGGCAGCAGATAGTATGGAGGAGGAGCCCGGGCTCTACAGCGGCGCGGCTGACCTGAGCTCTTTTGATGCGGTGATAGCACTGGACTGCAGTGACAGAAAGAGGCTGGGACCGGCCAGCGGTGCTGTGGCTGATTTAGACCCGGAGGAGACAGCCCTGATCAATATAGACCATCATGAGGATAACACTCATTTCGGCGGCATAAATCTGGTCGTGGAGGAGGCCGCTGCCACAGGTGAGATCATATTTGATCTGGCCCGGAACTGGAACTGGACTATTCCTTTAAATTCCGCCCGGCCTCTGGCCCTGGCCATGCTGGCCGATACGGGTTTTTTTCGCTACAGCAATACAGATCGAGATGTGATGAAAAAGGTCATGGAGCTCATGGATATCGGTGTCGATATCTATCAGATAAACCGTGATCTCTACGGCCGCAAAGACCCCCGAATTCTAAAACTGACCGGCAGGGCTCTCTCCAGTCTGGAGCTGGCAGCAGAGGGCAAAATTGCCTATATGGTGCTGCGAAATGAGGATTATACCCGGACCGGCACAGGACCCCAGGATAGGGAGGGGATAGTCAATTATGCCCGGGATGTCGAGGATGTTGAAGCCGGACTTCTCTTCAGCGAGGAGGATTCCGGTGTCAAGGTCAGTTTTCGCTCCAACAGCTATCTCAGTGTAAACTCCATCGCAGCTGAGTTTGGGGGAGGAGGTCACCCCAGGGCGGCAGGCTGCAGGCTGGAGATGGAGATAGAGGAAGCTGTGGAGAAAGTCCTGGCCGAGGTGAAGAAAAATGTCTAGAATAACGGGTATTGTCAACGTATTGAAACCTCCCGGCATGACTTCTTTTGATGTCGTCAGCTGGCTGAAAACCTCTCTTTCCGCCGCTAAAGCAGGTCATACAGGGACTTTAGATCCTCTGGCGGCCGGGGTACTGCCAATATGTCTGGGCAGAGCGACTAAAATAATTCCCTTTCTTCCTGAATCCAGGAAGAAATACCGATGTGAGATCAGGCTCGGTCTGAAAACAGAAACACTTGACAGAGAGGGCGAGATAGTCCACCGGGATGATAGCTGGCAGAATCTTACAGAAGAGGATATAGCCGAAGTTCGGGAGGATTTCATCGGAGAAGGTGAGCAGATACCCCCCCTGTTCTCAGCCGTGAAGAAGGATGGCAGAAAGCTGTATGAGCTGGCCAGGGAGGGTAAAGAGGTGGAAGCTGATCCCAGGCCGATCACGGTCTTCGCACTCGATCTTCTGGAGGTCGATCTGCCTCTGATCCATCTCGATGTTGAATGTTCAAAGGGCACCTATATAAGGTCGCTGGCCCGGGATCTGGGTGAAAGCCTGGGAACTTCCGGAACTCTGAATTTCCTCATCAGAACCGCTTCAGGTCCTTTCACCATAGATTCGGCCCTGCCTCCCGCCGATATATCCCCGGAGAAAAAAGAAGAGCAGATAATATCCCTCACCGACCCGCTGCCCTATCCCGAACTGGAAGTGAAAACTGCAGCTCTGGAGAAGGCCATAAACGGGGCCGAACTGCGGCTGGATGAGGTGAGATTTGAGGATGAGCGGGAAAGAGAAAGAGCCGTAGTATCTGCGGGAGAAGCAGAAGAAGAACTCTATATACTGCGCGGTCCTGACAATCTATTTATCTCGATCTGCAGTCTCCTGCGCGGAAAAGATGATATTCTTTTAAGCCATGAGCGTGTATTCAATATAGAGGAGCAGACAGTCCGATCTGGAGGTTAATACACCATGGAAGTCCTGTTCGATGAGGATTTTTCTGCATACAGTGGAGGTCCAACAGCATTAGCGCTGGGCACTTTTGACGGTCTTCATAGAGGCCATAGAAAGGTGATCGAAACTGCTCAGAAAATGGCCCGTGAGAAAGGTCTGGCCGGAGGGGTTTTTTCCTTCACCCCCCACCCCAGGCGCATACTGAGCTCGGGCAATGGTCCGGGTGTGATCTGTTCACTCCGCCAGAAGATAGAGATCCTGGAGGCGATGGGGCTCGATTATTTCTTCTGTCAGGAATTTACACCTGAGTTTTCACGCACTGAGTTTGAAGCCTTTGTCCGGGAGATACTGCGCGGAGAACTGGAAAGCCATCAGCTTGTTGTGGGTGAGGATTTTACCTTCGGACACGGTGGTGAGGGCACAAGCGGAGATCTGGTGAAGATAGGAGAGGAACTGGGTTTTTCAGTTAAAATTGTCTCACCGCTAAAAAACGATGATGAGAAGATATCCAGCACCAGAATAAGGCGGCTGATCTCGGCCGGCAGGGTCGATGAGGTTCCCGATCTGCTGGGACGATATTACACTGTCGCCGGTGAGGTTGTGCATGGCTCAGGACGCGGCCACAAGCTCGGTTATCCCACCGCCAATTTAAAGCTGGAGGCAGAGTACATACTGCCCCGCCGGGGTGTGTATGCTGGCTATGTTCACCATGGGGGTGAGAGGTTGAAGGCTGCTGCCAACTTCGGCCATAACCCCACCTTTGAGCCCGGTGATTATAGAATTGAGATATATATACTCGAGCTGGAAGAAAACCTTTACGGGGAGAGGCTCAGTTTCAGCCCGGTTAAATTTATCAGACCGGAAAAGGAGTTCGATTCGATCGACAAACTGCAGGAGACTATTGCCGAGGATATTCTTTACACCAAAAAAGTTTTGTGATACTATAAAAAAGGTAGCATCATAATCATTTCCCTGTCTGGGTCCTCTGCTGCCTCCGGCCGGGACTCGGTCAGCGGAGTATACTTCAATTCAGGAGGTGTATGAATAAAATGCTGACAACAGAGCAGAAACAGGAGATTATTGAGGAACATCAGAGAGAAGAAGGAGACACCGGTTCACCTGAGGTGCAGATTGCACTTCTCACCGCCCGTATCAAGGATCTGACCGAACATCTCAAGGATCACAAGCTCGATCATTCCTCGCGGAGGGGATTGATCAAGATGGTCGGCAGGAGAAAGAGGCTTCTGAACTATCTCAAAGAAAATGATATCGAGCGCTATAGAGAGCTCATCCAGAATCTGGGTTTAAGAGGATAAAGAGCTGATAGGAGCGGGTTAAGCCCGCTCTTTCTTTTCATTACAAAATGTTCAGTAAATTTAAACACTGTTATCAGGAGCTCAAACCCGAAAAAGAACAGCAAAGCTTATATGAGGAGGTTGACCTATGGAAAAGACCGAAAACATCTGGAGCACAGAAGTAGGTGGACGTGAATTGAGCTTTGAAACGGAGGAATATGCCCGGCAGGCCAACGGTGCCGTCATGGCCAGGTATGGTGATACTACCTTTCTGGTGACGGCCACCATGTCGGAGCCCAGAGAGGGAATTGATTATCTTCCCCTGATGGTCAATTATGAGGAGAGGGTCTATGCCATCGGCAAAATTCCCGGCAGCATAACTCGACGTGAGGGCAAACCCCGTGATAAGGCCACACTCTATGCCCGCCTGATCGACAGACCCTTAAGGCCTCTTTTTCCCCAGTCTCTTAGACACGATATCCAGGTTATAGCCACAGTTCTCTCCGTAGATGATGACTGCACACCGGAAGTGGTGGCCATGAACGGAGCTTCTGCCGCACTGACCATTTCCGATATTCCCTTTGCTGGCCCCATAGCCGGTGTGAAGGTCGGTCTCAGGGACGGAGAATTTATCGTCAATCCCTCTGATGATGAATGCGAGGAGAGCGAACTCGATCTAATGGTGGCCGGTACCGAGGATGCTGTCATGATGGTGGAGGCCAGTGCAGAAGAGGTCTCCGAGGAGACCATAACTGAAGCCATAGAGTTTGGACACGAGCAGATCAGGGAAATCGTGCAGCTGCAGAAGGAGATGGCAGCTGAGATAGGCAAGGAAAAGATGGAGTTCACTCCTCCTCAGCTCTCCGATGATCTCAAGGAGAGGGTTTCCGAGCTGGCCAGGCCGCGCCTGAAAGAAGCAGCTTTCACCGCGGACAAGCTGGAACGCGAGGAGAAGATGGATAGGGTCACCGAAGAAGTTCTGGCCGAACTGGAAGAGGAGCTGGAAGAGGATAGATTTAATGAGAACAAAAAGCTGCTCAAGGATGAAGTGGACGAGGTTTCCAAAGAGGTTGTCCGCCACGAGATAATACACAATGGCAGAAGACCGGATGGACGGGAGCTTGATGAAGTAAGACCGATAAAATCCAAAGTTGATTTCATACCCAAAGTGCACGGCTCCGGTATGTTCAAGAGGGGTGAAACGCAGACGATCAGTGTGCTGACACTGGGCGCTTCCAGCGATGAGCAGATACTCTTCGGGCTGGGCGAAGAGGAGAAAAAGAAGTTCCTGCATCACTATAATTTCCCGCCTTACAGTGTCGGTGAGACAAACCCTCTGAGAGCTCCCGGCAGACGGGAGATAGGCCACGGTGCTCTGGGCGAGAAAGCCCTGAGACCAGTTCTGCCCCCGGAGAAGGAGTTCCCGTATACAATCAGGCTGGTCTCCGAGGTTCTGGAATCCAATGGTTCCACATCCCAGGCCAGCATCTGCAGCAGCTCTCTGGCCATGATGGAAGGCGGTGTTCCCATATCCTCACCTGTGGCCGGAATCGCCATGGGGCTGATGAAGGAAGATGACGATATCGCCATCCTCTCCGATATTCAGGGACTGGAGGACCACTTCGGCGATATGGATTTCAAAGTGGCGGGCACCAGAGAGGGCATAACGGCCCTGCAGATGGATATCAAAGTAGCGGGCATCTCTAAGGAGATTATGGGCAGAGCTCTGGAGAGGGCAAAAGAGGGCAGGCTCCATATCCTGGACAGAATGAGCGAGGTTATAGCCGAGCCCAATGAAGAGCTCTCACCACATGCTCCCCGCATGATAACCATTGAGATAGATCCCGACAAGATCCGCCATGTTATCGGACCGGGCGGCAAGATGATCAACAAGATCATCGATGAGACAGGTGCTCAGATAGATATTGAGGATGACGGCACGGTATTCATACTCTCCGAAGACCAGGAAGGTGGCGAAGAAGCCCGTGAGATGATAGAGGAGCTGACCCGGGATGTGGTTGTGGGCGAAATCTATTCCGGCAAGGTCAAGAAGATCGTCAACTTCGGTGCCTTTGCGGAGATAGTGCCCGGACGCGAGGGGCTTATCCACATCTCCGAGCTGGCAGATTATCATGTCGACAAAGTGGAGGATATTCTGGAAGTAGGAGATGAGGTCCCTGTCAAGGTCACGGAGATAGATGATCAGGATAGAATAAATCTCTCCCGCATCCAGGCTATAAATGAGATGGATGAAGAGGAGAAGAAAAAATACATGTAAAAGCGGGCAGTTTGATAGTCTGTTTAAACCAGGAGTTTGCATGGGTTCTCCCGCCCATGAAACTCCTGCTTTTATTTATTTTATTTGAAATTCTTTATATGATATTCTATTTCGATAAAATTTTATCCCATTAATTTCATATATGATGGAGGGTATCTGAAGATGAAGCTGGGCAAACACGTATCGATCGCAGGTGGATTGCACAAATCAGTGGATAGAGCCCAAAACATTGGCTGCAACGCCATGCAGATATTCGTCAAAAATCCCCGGGGCTGGCAGGGCAAGGAGCTGACTGAAGAGGCCTGCCTTAAATTCAGGGAGGTCAGGGAAGAAGCCGGCCTGGATCCTGTGGTTGTTCACGCTACATATCTGATAAATATCGCCTCTCCCAAAGAGGATCTCTGGCAGAAATCGGTAGATGGTCTGATAGATGATTACAGGCGCTCTGTGCGCCTGGGGGCCGATTATCTGGTATTTCATCCCGGCAGCCACACCGGCTCAGGTGTTGAAGCCGGTATGGAGAAGATCGCCCGGGGAATAGACCGGGTGCTGGACGAGGTGGAGGGGGAGACAGAGCTTTTGCTGGAAAACGTCGATGGCAGCGGGACCAAGATAGGTGCTAAATTCTCGGAGATGAAGAGCATAATTTCTCTCACGGACCATGAGGAGAGGCTGGGTATCTGCATCGATACCTGCCATGCCTATGCCTTCGGGTATGATGTGGCGGGAAAATCCGGCCTCGATGAGCTTCTGGAAGAGATTGATGATGAGGTCGGGCTGGAAAGACTCAGGGTGATACACGTAAATGACTCAGTCTACGAGCTGAACAGCCAGAAGGATGAACATGCACATATAGGTGAGGGTGAGATCGGTGAAGAGGGTTTTGCCGGCATAATAAATGATGAGCGCCTCCAGGAGCTTCCCTTTATTCTGGAAACACCCTGGTTCGATGAGAGGGATGATGATCCCGATGTTGATATACTTAAGGAGCTGCGCAATAAATAACAAATAACAGGTGATGAACAGGGGTAATATATCATGGAGAAGGATATAATCCTCTCTTCTCAGGCGGCAGAGAGGATGAGAAAAAACATAGATAGCTCCGGCGATAATGAGGTATTCTTTCAGGGGGAGTATGATTTTGAGAGAGAAGAGGTTGTTGATGTCAGGGTGGTGGCAAGGGGTAATCGCCAGATGGCCCCGGCGATCACTTCCAGCATCCAGCCCGGTGACTGTGTTATTCACAATCATCCCTCCGGCGATCTGAGACCATCTGCTGCCGATATCAGGATTGCCTCCCGCCTGGGCAGCAGGGGTGTGGGCTTTATAATAGTCGATAATTCTGTGGAAAAGGCCTATACCGTGGTTGAGCCGGAGGCGGTGGGCAGGCGGGAGGAGCTGCCGGAAGAGGAGATTGCAGCTTTTCTGCAGGAAGAAAGCCCTCTGGAGGGTGTTCTCGATAACTTCAGCGAGCGGGAGGAGCAGCTGCAGGTTTTGAGAAGGGTGATTGCCGCCTTCAATGATAATGAGAGCGTTCTGATCGAGGCCGGCACGGGTATCGGGAAATCCTTCGCCTATCTGCTGCCCGCCCTGTACTGGAATGATCTCAACGGTGAAGTGGTTGTCATATCAACAAATACCATCAATCTCCAGCAGCAGCTCATGGAGAAGGATCTGGTCAAATTGAGAAGTGCGCTGAACTTCGACTTTAAAGCCTCTCTGGTGAAGGGCAGAAATAACTATATATGCATGAGAAAGCTGAAAAATGTGCTCTCCCGGGGGGAAGAGGATGACGGTGATGAGAGTGATGAGCTTTACCGCATAGCCGAATATATCGATCAACAGCACCGACAGGGCGAATTTTCGGGGAGTTACAGTGAGTTTGACTTTGCCGTGCCCTCACATGTCTGGCAGGAGCTGAGATCCGAGAGCGATCTGTGTCTGGGCGGCAACTGCCCGCAACTGCAGAAATGTTTCTTCCAGCAGGCCAGAGAGAAGATACACCGCAGTGATGTGCTGGTGGTAAACCATCATCTGCTCTTATCTGATATGATACTTAAGGAGGAGAGTGCAGGTATACTGCCCGAGTTTGACAGGTTAATCATAGACGAAGCTCACAACCTGCCCCAGGCTGCCCATAATATCAGCGGCAGTGAATTCTTTCCTCCGGCCGCTCTCAAGCTGTTAAATCGTCTGAGAAACTCCAGAAACTCACCTCTGGTCAGAATCAGAAATCTGGAGGTGAATCTGGAGAGGAGTATAAGAGATGAGATAATCTCCATCCTCGATGCTGATATCTGGCCTCTGAGCAGGAGGCTGGAGGAGGCTCTCAAGGATTACAGCCGGGATTTGCAGGATCTGATGCCCGCCGGAGAACAGAGCCTTAGAATGAAATCTGAGAACTCTTCGATGGTGGCGGAGGAGGCCTGGCAGAACCAGGGGGAGACTGCGCTGAACCTCTTCGAGCAGATAAAGCAGAAGATGGAGCGGGTTAAGGATTTGCTGGCTGAAGATGGGACTATTAGAGCTGACAGTGAAGATACAATACTGAGGGAAGTTGCGGGATTTGCCGAGCGCCTTAACAAACTGGCAGCTGCTCTCAGATTAAATCTGAACCACGAGCTGCATGAGGATGACTATGTATTCTGGCTGGAGAGGGATAGATCTCTAAGCGGCTTTCAGCTCAGACAGCAGAACGCCAGAATTGAGGTCGATGAATTTCTCCAGGAAGTTCTCTATTCCCGGATAGCTTCACTTATCATGACATCTGCAACACTGGCTGTGAGGGATGATTTTTCCTATTTCAAAAAACGACTCGGCCTGGAGGCTGCCGGGCATTTTAAGGTCTCATCACCCTTTGATTACGCCAGCCAGGTCAGTGTATTTGCTCCGGAGGATATCCCCGGAGTTTCTGACGATGATTTTATAGATGAAATATCCCCTGATCTGGCCGGTTTTCTCAGGGCCAGTCCCGGTGGAGCACTCCTGCTTTTCACCTCGTATAAGATGCTGCATGAGACCAGAGAAAGCCTCAAACCGTATTTTCAGCAGGAGGACAGACAGCTTCTGGTCCAGGGCCAGGCTTCCCGCAGGCAGATTTTGAGGAGGCTGCGCAGCAGCGGCAGGTCGGTGCTGCTGGGAACTTCCAGCTTCTGGGAGGGTATAGATGTGCAGGGTGAGGCTTTGAGCTCACTTGTTATCATGCGACTGCCCTTTGCCGTCCCCACCGATCCCCTGGTGGCGGCCAGACAGGAGAGAATTGAGGAACGGGGCGGAAATTCATTTCTGGAGGAAGCGCTGCCCGGAGCCGTGCTCAGATTCAAACAGGGTTTTGGTCGTCTGATCAGATCGGGAGATGATAGAGGCCGGGTTCTCATACTGGACAGGCGCATAGTCTCCCGCCGGTATGGTAAATTTTTCATCGACTCCCTGCCCCAGGGCTGTGAGGTGAGAAGAGAATGGCCTTCTCAGAAATCGGATTAAATTGCCCCCTGAGGGAGGATATTTCTATTTATCGGAGAATATTTTAAATAGAAAGCATCTATAATTTCGTATTAAAGAAAATGCAGAGGGAGAAAGGAAAAGACCGTGAAAATAAGAGAAAATATCATGCCGGCCCTGCCGGAGAAAAATCTCATATTTTTTGCTCTGCTTGCGGCGATAATGCTCATCCTGTTCAGCTCTGCAGCTGGCGGTGAAGCGATCAATGCCCGCAGCTTCCGGCTCATATATGTCGTTCAGTCGGGGGATACGCTCTCTCAGATCTCCTCACAGTACGGCGTTTCCACCGATCAGCTGATGAGATGGAATGATATCGGAAGCACCACATCTCTCAGGGTCGGTGATGAGCTGGAGATACCACTTGCTGGAGAGGAGCCGGAGAGGGACTTCCAGAGAGATCTGACAGATAGGGGGGGTGAACTTTCCCTTTCCCTGGAGAGAAATTATCCGGTCACCGTAAACTCCGGGGAGGAAGACCCAGATCTATCTCATATCGGTCAGGAAGATCTCATCACATATCATGTTCGCCAGGGTGATACTGTTTACGATATTGCCAGGCGCTTTAACACCTCAATGGGGGTAATAACAGCCCTCAACGATATGGATGATAATATTCTGAGGCGGGGAGATGAAATCGCAGTTCCCGTAACCAATCTGAGCAGACGGGAAGTGCTTTCCCGGACTGTGGGTGATGAGGAATTTGATCTTCTGGCCCGCATAATACACGGTGAAGCAAGGGGAGAGCCCTATCTGGGCAAAGTCGCTGTGGGAGCGGTGGTCATCAACAGGGTTCTCAACCCCCGTTTTCCCGAAACCATTCAGGGGGTTATCTATGATCAGGGTCAGTTCTCCCCTGTTCAGGATGGTTCATATCGCATGCAGCCTGATGCGGAGTCCAGGCAGGCAGCCCGGGAGGCGCTCGATGGCAAGGATCCCACCGGAGGGGCTCTGTTCTTCTACAACCCGGAAAAAGCCACAGATCGGGAGTGGACACAGCGCCGGGAGAAAATAGTTACCATAGGTGATCATGTATTCATGAGATAGGTATCTTTAATCACTCGTTTGCAGGGGAGGCGTCTACTTGAAAATACCTGTTAGCAGAGTTGACAGCTCCGTACCACTGCCGGAATATCAGCACAGAGGTGAAGATGCAGGACTGGATCTCTTTGCAGCTGAAAATGCCATTCTCAAACCAGGAGAGAGAGGACTGATAGGAACCGGAATCAGGGTGGCGATCCCCCCCGGTCATGCGGGCTTTGTCTACCCCCGCAGCGGCCTGGCACTTGACAGCGGTATCACGGTCTTAAATGCCGATGGGGTCATAGATCCCGGTTATCGCGGAGAAGTGGGTGTGATATTGATCAACCACGGCAGCGATGATTTTGTCATTGAACCCGGTGATAGAATCGCTCAGCTCATCGTACAGAGGGTAGTCCAGGTTGAATGGGAGGAGAAGGATGAGCTCTCTGATTCTAGCAGGGGCAGTGGGGGTTTCGGCCATACAGGCCACTAAAATAATTAACCTGGTGAGGGGGATAAAAACATGAAACACCAAACTCTGGAGTTAAAAAAGGATGAACTGGTTCTTCTGGACCAGAGGAAGCTCCCCGGCCAAATTGAATATTTCATAGCCGATGATTACAGGGATGTGGTTAAAGCCATAAACAAAATGGTCGTCAGGGGGGCGCCCGCCATCGGAGCCACAGGTGCTGCTGGAATTTATCTTGCGGCCAGAGAGTACGAAAATCTGAGCGCCCAGGCAGCTTTCAATCAGATCGAGAAGGCGGCAAAAGCCATAAAGGGAGCCCGTCCCACCGCGGTTAATCTGTCCTGGGCTGTGGACAGGATGATGAAGGTTCTCACCAGGAACAAGAACAA
>CAYXAK010000006.1:0-6020 GCA_964462585.1 uncultured Halanaerobiaceae bacterium | reverse complement strand
CGGGAGGAGCTGACCCGTGTGGGCAGGGAGAAGATTGCCCCGGATGAGATCGATGTTGACAATCCTGCCTTTGATATTACACCTGCTGAAAATATCACCGGCATAATCACAGAATACGGTATTATCAATCCTCCCTTCACCACCGGTCTGGACGAGATAAAGGACAGATAAAATTTTCTAAATAAATTCTCACAGGAGGGATAGAAGATGGCTGTACAAAAAGTCGGAGAAGTATATCGCTGCGGTGTCTGTGGAAATGTAGTTGAGGTTCTGGAAGTCGGCGGAGGAGAACTTGTCTGCTGTGGTCAGCCGATGAATCTGGTAGAGGATTATGAAGGATAAAAGCAATATCTGTTGATCTGGATTTACTCTGCTCAGCCTGATGCTGGGCAGAGTACTATTTTAGCATCAAAAATTTCATCATGTCCGCTGCTAGGAGGGGAATAATGGAAGATTTAATGGGGGAAGAGAAGGAACTTATCGAACTCTACAGACGTCATACAGAACTCGTCCGGGAGTGTCTGAGCTCTTTTGGTGAAGCTATAAAACTATATATCCGGAAGGGCCTCACGGAAGATTCGGAGGAGCTGATCCAGGAGGTCATCTCACTGGAGTCCGAGGCTGATGAGATAAGGAGAGAGATCATCAGACTTTTGATCGAAAAGAGGTTTCTGCTCTCAAATACCAGAAGAGATTTTTTAACACTGCTGGAATACACCGACAAAGTAGCCGATTATTCCGAGAGCACCCTGGATTACATAGTGATGGAATCGATGGATATCACCGATAAAGGCCAGGATAAACTGATGGAGATAATAGACATAACAGTGACCATGTTTGAGCATCTGCAGAAGTCGATTGACCTTGTCTTTGAAGATTATCAGCAGGCTCTGGATAATGTGGAGGAGATAGAGAAAAAAGAATCTGATATCGACCTGCTGGAGAGGGATCTGATCCAGCGCCTATCGGACAGGGATGACCTGACACCGGGGCAGAAAGCTCTCTACAGAGATTTTCTGATCATGCTCTCCGACCTATCGGATATAATTGAGGATGCCGGTGATGAGATTGAGGTAATTGTGGCTTTGAGAAGGCTTTAGGGGGAATAGAAATGATCAGCAGCGGTGATTATATTCTCTCCATAGATCAGGGTACCACCAGCTCCAGGGCCATGATTTTTGATCACAGGGGTGAGATACTGCACAGAGCGCAGAAGGAGTTCACTCAGATCTATCCCCGCCCTGGCTGGGTGGAGCATGATCCCGTGGAGATCTGGGAATCGGTTAAGGATGTCATGGCAGCTGTAATGCAGCAGGGACAGTTTGAACCCGAAGATATCGCGGCAATAGGTATAACAAACCAGCGGGAGACGACGGTGGTCTGGGATGAAAAGACGGGAGAGCCGGTTCATAATGCCATCGTCTGGCAGTGCCGACGAACGACAGATATATGCTCTGAGCTTAAAGACAGGGGTCTGGAGGAAAAATTTCAGAGAAAGACCGGCCTGCTGCTCGATCCCTACTTTTCCGGCACCAAGATCAAATGGCTTTTTGACAATGTGGAGGAGGTTCGCAGGAAAGCTGAGGAGGGCCGGCTGGTCTTCGGCACCGTCGACAGCTGGCTGATCTGGAAGCTCACCGCCGGCAGAGTTCACATCACTGATTATACAAATGCCAGCCGGACACTTCTCTATAACATCCATGAACTGAAATGGGATGAGGAGCTTCTCGATATACTCGATGTGCCAATCTCCATAATGCCCGAGGTCAGACCCAGCAGCGAGATCTTCGCCCGCACAGCACCTCAGAACTTCTTCGGCTGTGAAAAGCCGATCTCCGGCATAGCCGGTGATCAGCAGGCAGCCACATTTGCCCAGTGCTGTTTCAAGAAGGGCATGATAAAATCCACCTATGGCACGGGAGCTTTTATGCTGATGAATACCGGCACAACTCCCTATATATCCGAGAGCGGGCTCCTGACAACCATAGGCTGGGGGCTTAACGGTGAGGTCAATTACTGTCTGGAGGGCAGCATATTCAACGCCGGTTCGGCCGTGCAGTGGCTCGGTGATGAGCTTGAGCTGCTCAGCGATCCCGTGGATTCGGAGTATTTTGCCCAGAAGGTAGATGATACTGATGGTGTCTACGTGGTGCCCGCCTTTACCGGTCTGGGGGCCCCTCACTGGGAGCCAGAAGCCAGGGGTATGGTTGTGGGCGTGACAAGGGGCACAACCCGCAATCATCTGATCAGGGCGACTTTAGAGGCTGTCGGATATCAGAGCCAGGATCTGCTTGAGGCCATGGAGGCGGATACGGGCATTGATCTCAGGGAGATCCGCGTCGATGGCGGTGCTGCCAGGAACAATTTTCTCCTGCAGTTTCTGGCCGATATATGCCGTGAGCGGGTACAGCGTCCGACCAATATCGAGACCACAGCGGCCGGTTCAGCCTTTCTGGCCGGTCTGGCGGTGGGTTTCTGGCAGGATCTGGAGGAGATATCCAGCATAAGGGCTGTCGATAAGGAATTTGAACCCCAGATACCGGAGGAAAAGAGGGATGAATATCTCAGGGGCTGGAAGCAGGCTGTAAAGGCTGCCCTTAGCTGGGCTGAAAACGAATGATTTGCATATTGAGCTGCTTTGCTATATAATTAAGACAGAATGAGATTAAAATCTAAATAGATTTACTGAGACTATGGTTGAGAAAAAGAGAGAACCATTGTCTTCCCGGGGAGTACTGTGTGCTCTCAGGGAGGGGATGGTTCTCTCTTTTTGTTTTGTTCTTATATCAGTAAGGTCTTAAGAGGAGGTTTTTGCATGAGCGAAAAAATGCGGGGGAAATATGATGTTGTTGTGGTCGGAGGCGGGGTGGTGGGCAGTGCCATAGCCCGCGAGCTGAGCAAACTCCAGCTCGATCTCTGCCTTATGGAAAAGGGCTCAGATGTGGCCACAGGCACATCAAAAGCCAACTCAGGCATAATTCATGCCGGCTACAGCGCTGCTGACGGCACACTGAAAGCCGAGCTGAATGTGAGGGCCAATCCCGCCTTCGATAAGCTGAGCGAGGATCTGAAGGTGCCCTTTGACCGGGTTGGATCACTTGTTGTCGGTTTAAGTGAAGAGGATGAAGAAAAATTGCTGGAGGAGAAAAAACAGGGTGAAGCCAGAGGTATCGAGGGCCTCAGGATAATTTCAGAAAAAGAGCTGAAGGAAAAGGAACCGGAGATTCATCCCGATGCCCGATCCGCTCTCTATGCGGAGACTGCAGGTGTGATCTCCCCCTATAAATTCACCATTGCCCTGGCCGAAAATGCCGCACTTAATGGAGCGGATGTCATGCTCAATACAGAGGTGCAGGATATAATCACGGAAGAAGACAGGGTGCAGGGTGTAATAACCAGCCGGGGTGAGATCAGCTGTTCTGTGGTCATAAATGCAGCCGGCCTCTATGCCGATGAAATTGCGGCTATGGTGGGTGAGGAATACAGAATAACACCCCGCAAGGGCGAATACCATCTCTATGATAAGGAGCACGGTGATTTTGTCAATCATGTCATATTTCCCATGCCGGGAGAGAAGTCCAAGGGCATACTTATAACACCAACGGTGGCAGGGAATTTGCTTCTGGGGCCCAACTCTGAGGAAGTTGAGGATAAAGAGGATATATCCGTTACCGCCGGCGGCCTGGAGGAAGTCAGAGCAGGCGGCAGAAAGCTCTTCCCGAATTTTCCCCGGAATGGAGTGATATCCTCTTTTGCCGGTCTCAGAGCCACACTTCCACATGAGGATTTTAAAATAGAAGCTCTGGAGAGTGTGGGAGGTTTTATAGATGTGGCGGGGATTCAATCCCCCGGATTGAGCTGTGCGCCGGCCATAGCCTGGCTGGTGAGGGATATACTGGAGGATATTGAGAGCTCGCTGGAGGCTAATCTGGATCTGGGCGAAAAACAGGATTTTGAGCCTGAGCTTCCCTCCCGTCCCCATCTTCAGGATTATGAGGGCTGCCGGGAAAGATGGCAGGAGCATTTTTCTCAGAACAAAACTTACGGCCAGATAGTTTGCCGGTGTGAGCATGTCACGAAAGGCGAGATTGTAGACGCGCTCAATCGTCCCCTGGTATCTCCCACCTTAAACGGCATCAAGAGAAGGACAAGGGCCGGGGGCGGAAGATGTCAGGGAGGTTTCTGCGGCCCCAGGGTTGCGGAGATAATAGCCGAAGAGATGGGAATTTCGCCACTGGATGTGACCAAGAGCGGTCCCGGATCGGAGATACTCACAGATAGGATAAAAGATCTGACTCCTGATCTGGATATAAGCTATGGGGCAGGTGTAAACGATGAAGAGAGAACATGATCTGGTTATAATCGGTGGAGGACCGGCAGGGCTGGCGGCGGCTGTTTCCGCTTATGATGCCGGAGTTGATGATATACTGCTGCTGGAGAGAGATGAATATCTGGGCGGAATACTGCCACAGTGCATTCACAGTGGATTCGGCGTGGAGTATTTCGGGCAGGAGCTCACAGGTCCCGAGTATGCCGAGAGGTTTATCGGTGAGCTGGAAGAGCGTGATATCAGGGCCGAACTTGATACCATGGTTATAGATATAGATGAGGATAGAACCATCACAGCCCTCAATGATCGCGATGGTGTGATAACAATAGATGCTGAAGCTGTCATACTGGCCATGGGCTGCCGGGAGAGGACCAGGGAATCGATCAAGATACCGGGCAACAGACCGGCCGGAATTCTGACGGCAGGCACAGCCCAGCGATATATCAATATCGAGGGCTATCTGCCGGGCAGAGAGGTTGTTATACTGGGTTCGGGAGATGTGGGGCTGATAATGGCCAGACACTTTGAACTGGAGGGTGCTGATGTAAAAGCCGTGCTGGAGCTTATGCCCTATTCCTCGGGGCTGGTCAGAAATAAAGTGCAGTGTCTCGATGATTTTAACATCCCCCTGAAATTCCAGCACACTGTCAGCTATATTCACGGAAAGGATAGAGTTGAAGCGGTCGATGTGGTCCAGGTCGATGATGATTTCAATGTGATCCCCGACAGTGTTGAGACTGTAAGCTGTGATACACTCCTGCTCTCGGTGGGCTTAATTCCCGAGAACGAGCTGAGCAGGGAGATGGGTATAACTCTGAGAGATGATACAGATGGCCCCGATGTCAATGAGGTGCGGGAGACGGAAAAAGAGGGTGTCTTTGCCTGCGGCAATGTTCTGCAGGTGCACGATCTGGTCGATCACGTCAGTGAAGAAGCGGAGGTTGCCGGCCGGGCTGCTGCCAGCTATCTGCAGGGAAACCTTGAACGCCGGCGGCAGAGCATAGAAATTGAATCCGGCTCGGGCATCAATTATGTGCTCCCGGGCAGGCTGACATATGAGCCCGGAGATAGCGATATATTAAAGCTTTATTTCAGGGTGAAATCTCCCCTTGAGAATGCCAGCATTCTGGTAACAGATGGTGAAGGTGAAAGAATAGCCAGCTACAGCAGAAAGGTCGTAACACCGGGTGAGATGGAGACGGTAAAACTGCCCTATCAGCTCCTGAAGGATGATATGAGTGAGATAAGAGTTGGACTGGATTACAGTCAGTGAGGAGTGGTAAGATGAGTGTAGATGCTAAAAAAGAAGCTGAAAAAGAAGAGATCATATGCATAAACTGTCCTAAAGGATGCCGTGTGGAGATTGAGGCCGAAGCCGGTGAGATCATCGATATGGCTGGATATGAATGTCCGCTGGGCAAAGATTATGCAGTTGAGGAATATAAAAATCCCACCCGGGTGCTTCCCACCACCGTAAGGGTCAGAGGAGGAGAACATCCTCTGGTCCCGGTTAAATCGGCAAAACCTATTGCTAAAGGCAGGCTCGGTCAGGCGATGAATGAGCTGGCCGAAGTGGAGGTCAAAGCCCCCGTCTGTGTGGGAGATGTGGTAAAAGAAGATATTGCCGGCACCGGGGTTGATATGGTTGCCACCCGGTCTGTTGGTAGAAAAGCAGATAATAAGAAGACAG
>CAYXAK010000005.1:12273-43800 GCA_964462585.1 uncultured Halanaerobiaceae bacterium | reverse complement strand
AAAAAATGCCGGTAAGATAAAGGACGGGTGAGCTGCAGTCATGAAAAGCAGTCAGAGTACAGGTGAAGTGCTGAAAAAGCTCCTGCAGATAAGAAGTCTTCCCCGCCGGGAGTCAGAGCTGGCCGGGCTTTTGAGCCAGGAGCTGAACGGGCTGGGACTGGCGGTGAAGAGAGATGGGGCCTCGAAAAAGATCGGCGGCGATGCCGACAATATACTGGCCCGGGTCGATCCCTCTGCTGAAGGGGGAACACTGCTTTTAGCACATATGGACAATATCGCTTCCAGCCCGGAGAATCTCCCGGCCCATCAGGATGGTTATCTCTACAACAGAAGTCAGGGGGCCTTCGGGGTTGATGATATGGCCGGGATATCGCTGATACTATCACTTCTCCATGGCCGTCAGAAAAAACTGCCCCCCGATCTGGGTGTGGCCTTTACGGTGGCCGAGGAGCTGGGGCTTTTGGGTGCGGCGGTGCTTCCCGGTGAATTTGTCAGGAAGTTCGACAGTGTGCTGGTTCTCGACGGCGAGGCTCCTGCCGGCACCATATATCACTCCGAGCCTGCGGCGGGATTTTTTGCCCTCACGCTATCCCACTCCTCACCCGGATCGAAGCTCACATCCCGGCAGAAGATGCTCTTAAGGCGCATACGCCACTGCTGGGTCAAGAGCGAGGACTCTCCTGTCAGCCAGCTCATCTCAGGGCCGCTGCCGGCCTGGAGGATGCTGCAGGAGGAGATACTGATAGTCGGCATCAGGGGCAGTGATGTCCAGGCCATAAAAAGGAGATGGCAGAAGCGGCTCAAGGAGATAAAGAGATATTTTGGCATCAGAGGTGAGGACATAAGCCATAAAATACTCCACACCTGTTCGGGCTTCAGCCTCGATGCTTCCTCCGGATGGCTTTATGATCTGATCCAGGCCTTCCGGCAGAGCGCTCTGGAGGTTGACCTCTGCAGCAGCGATAATATAAGTGAGGCTGACCGCATCAATGAGATGGGTGTGGAGGCTGTCAACCTGGGGCTGGGGCTTTCCGCCGCCCACACGGACAGGGAGAGAATTGATCTCAGCTCACTTCAGAGGCTGACAGATGTCCTGGAGAGATATCTTCTCAGCTGAGATACTTAATAAGATATAAGGATTTATATGAAAATGCTTGATAGCTTCTGGCATGACAGCTTATGGTCTGATTAAAAATATACTGAGAAATGGGTGATAGGAGCATGAAAGATCTCGAGGAAGAACTCGTGCAGTCCAGGAGAAAATTCAGCGGCAGCGTTCTCTCAATCAGGGTGGATCAGGTCAGGCTGCCTGACGGCAAAAACTCCAGCCGGGAGATAGTGGACCATCCCGGCGGTGTGACCATAATGCCCGTAAACAGCGAGGATGAAGTCATCATGATAGAACAGTACAGGCACGCCGCCGAAGAGGTCCTGCTGGAGCTCCCAGCCGGCAGGCTGGAGGAGAGCGAGGAGGCGGAGAGTGCAGCCCGCCGGGAACTAAAGGAGGAGACGGGGTATACCGCTGCTGAGTTTAAACACCTATTCGATTTCTACACAACACCCGGCTACAGCACGGAATCGCTCCATCTCTATCTGGCCCGGGATCTCAAGGAGGGCGATCAGGAGCTGGAGGAGGGTGAGTTCCTCTCGCTCAGGGAGGTTCCCCTTGAGGATATTCCGGAGATGATCATGGCCGGCGGCATCAAAGACAGCAAGACGCTTATAGGCCTTCTCACCTATCTGCAGTGTGAGCTGGGACCGGAGCTGGATCTTTAGATCATGGAGAGATATTTTGCCGACCTGCACATACACATAGGCAGCGCCGGAGGCAGTTCGGTTAAGATCACTGCTTCCAGAGATCTCACAGTCTCCTCAATCCTCAATCCGGCCGCCGCCGATAAAGGTCTGGATATAATAGGCATCATCGACTGTCTCTCACCTCCTGTCAGAGCAGAGATAGAAGAGCTCATCTCAGCGGGCGAGATCAGCCCTGCCGGGGGAGGAGGATATCTCTACCGCTCGGAACTTCTGCTGCTGCCGGGCATGGAGGTGGAGACAAGAGAGGAGAATGGAGGTCAGGCTCACTATCTGGCCTTCTTCCCCCATCTCAGCTCACTGACAGAGATCGCCGGCAGTCTCGATGATCACATAACAAATATGACCCTCAGCAGTCAGACCTGCTATCTCACAGGCTCAAAGCTTTTAGAGCTGGTGGGGGAGGCCGGCGGAATCCTTATTCCGGCCCATGTCTTCACACCGCACTGCAGTTTTTACGGTTCGGCCTGCCGCAGCTATGAGGAGATATTCACACCGGCTGAATGGCAGCAGATTCCGGCTGTGGAGCTGGGGCTGAGCGCTGACAGATATCTGGCCTCACATCTGAGCGAGCTGGACGATAAGACACTTCTCAGCAACTCTGACGCTCATTCACTGCCCAAACTGGCCCGGGAATACAATCTTATCGAGATGGAGGATTTGAGCTTTGCCGGGTTTGCCTCAGCCCTCAGGGGTGAGAGCGGTGGAGTCGATACAAATTACGGTCTCGATCCCCGCCTGGGCAAATATCACCGCAGCTACTGTCCTGATTGTGAGAAGACCTTTACCCGCCCCCGATCGGTAAGGAGATGCCCTCTCTGCGGCAGTGAGAGGATAATCCAGGGCGTAAAGGACAGGATTCTGGAGATTGCCGACAGAAAGGGCGGGAATGAGGAGCTAAAATCTGATTATGTGCATCAGGTTCCGCTGCTGGATCTGCCCGGACTGGGGCCGGCCACACTGAGGAAATTACAGGATACCTTCGGCACCGAGATGGATATACTGCACAGCGCCGATCACAATCAGCTGAGAGAGGTCGCCGGTGAGAGGATAGCGGATAGAATAATCCGCTCCCGCCGGGGTGAGCTGGAGATAATTTCCGGAGGCGGGGGCGAATACGGCAGTGTCAGAAGCTGATATTAATATATTTAAGGCGGAAGTTAATAAACTTAATAATTTACTTGACATAATTAATTGGCTGTAATATAATTTAATTATAAAGGTTATAAAGGCAAAAAGCAGGTGATAGGAAAATGAAATGGGTGATATTATGGCCAACAAACTGATCGGCAGATGTCCGGTATGTGATGAAAATCTGCATATAACGCGTCTGGAGTGCAGCAGCTGCCATACGGCCATATCGGGAAATTTCAAACAGGATAAATTTTCGCGCCTGAACGAGGATCAGCTGAAGTTCGTCGAGGTCTTTATCAGATCCAGGGGCAATATCAAAGAGGTGGAGAGGGAGATGGGCATCTCCTATCCCACCGTCCGCAACAAGCTCGACGAGGTGATCGAAGCTCTCGGCTACAGCGCCAAGGACAGTCCCGAGGATGATGTGGGTGAGAAACGCCGGGAGATCCTCGATTCCCTGGAGGAGGGAGAGATAGATTCAGAAGAAGCCCGTGAGCTGCTGCAAAATATCTAGAGGGCAGGTGAGAGAGCCATGGAGGAGAGACAGAGGATACTGAAGATGGTCGAAGAGGGCAGGCTGACCGCAGCTGAGGCTGAGGAGCTTTTGGATGTTCTGCATGAATCAGAAGCCGGAGAGAAATCCTCCGGCAGCGCTGAGGAAGGCGCCCGCTATCTGAGGATTAGAGTGGAAGAGCGGGGTGAGGAGAAGGTAAATATCTCGCTGCCGCTGGCACTGGCCCGATCCTTTCTCGATTTTGTGCCCGCACATGCCCGGGAGGAGATGGAAAGCCGCGGTATAGAGCTCGACTCGCTCCTGGAACAGGTCGAAGGTTCCCAGGGCACGCTGGTAAATATAGAGGATGATGATGAACATGTGGAGATAAAGCTGGAGTAGAGGCCAATCTTCATATTATAAACTCCACTGCTGTCCCTTTTTCCCCCGGAAAAAGGGCTTTTTTTATTCAGAGTGCTGCTTCAGAGTGCTGCCGGAGGCGGAGATTTGTGAGAAATACAGGATTTTACGGCCCGGCTGTAGAAATAAATAAATTACAGGAGGTCGGTTAACATGGATGAAAAAGTGAAGAGAACTATAATAATAATACTCGATAGTGTGGGCATCGGTGAACTTCCCGATGCCGATCAGTACGGTGATGCAGGTGCGGATACACTGGGCAATATGGCCCGGGAGCTGGGAGGTCTTGACCTGCCCCATCTGGAAAAACTGGGGCTGGGCAGGATTGAGGAGCTGGAAGGTGTTGAATCCGACCTGGCCGCCCCCGGTGTTTACGGCAAGATGGCCGAGGCTTCGGTGGGCAAGGATACGACCACAGGTCACTGGGAGCTGGCAGGCCTCATCTCCAGAAGCCCCTTCCCCACCTATCCAGATGGCTTTCCCGATGAGGTGATAGAGCCCTTCAAGGAGGCCACAGGCCGGGGAATTCTGGGCAACAAACCGGCCAGCGGCACCGTAATCATCGAGGAGCTGGTCGAGGAGCATTTCGAGACGGGTTACCCCATAGTCTACACCTCAGCTGACAGCGTTTTCCAGATAGCCGCGCACGAGGAGGTCATAGAGGTAGAAGAGCTCTATGAGATGTGTGAGAAGGCCCGGGAGATACTGTCAGGTGAACACGGCGTGGCCCGCGTCATAGCCAGGCCCTTTGTCGGCAAACCCGGTGAGCTGGAGAGGACAGACCGCCGCAAGGATTTCTCGCTGGCCCCGCCCGGCACCACACTGCTCAACAGGTTCGAAGAAGCGGGTGAGAGGGTCATCGGTGTGGGCAAGATAGTCGATATCTTTGCCGGCGATGGCGTGACCGAATACGATCACACCATAGATAATATGAAATGTGTCGATATCACGCTGAATTATATGGAAGAGGAAAAATCGGGCCTCATATTCACCAATCTGGTCGAATACGATATGGTCTACGGCCACCGACGCAACGTCGAGGGCTATTATCAGGCCCTGGTGGACTTTGACGAAAGGCTGCCCGAGATACTCGCTTCCCTGCGCGAGGATGATCTCCTCATACTGGCCGCTGACCACGGCTGTGATCCCACCTATGAGGGCACAGACCATACCAGAGAATATGTGCCCCTGCTGATGGTCGGTGAGATGCTGAAGGAGGATTACCATCTGAAGACCAGGGACTCTTTTGCCGATATGGCGGCAACTATTGCCGAACTGCACGGCCTGGAAGAGACCGAGGACGGAGAGAGCTTTGCCGGAGAGATAGTTAAGGAAAAATAAAAATATAAAGATGAGGTGATCTGATCATGTCCAAAGAGGAGATAAAAAAAGTAAGGGAAGCCGCTCAATATGTTGAGGAAAATATCGAGAAGAAGCCCGAACTGGCCCTGATACTGGGCTCGGGCCTGGGAGTTCTGGCCGATGAGATAGAAAATCCCGATGTGATATCATATGATGATATCCCCAATTTTCCCGTCTCGACGGTAGAGGGCCATGCCGGCCAGCTGGTCACAGGTGAGCTGGAGGAAAGACAGGTGATGGCCATGCAGGGCAGATTTCACTATTATGAGGGCTATGAGATGCAGGAGATCGCTCTGCCGGTCAGGGTCATGAACCAGCTGGGCTGTGAGGGCCTGTTTGTCACAAATGCCGCCGGGGGTGTCAACCGAAATTTCAACCCCGGAGATTTCATGCTCATCAGCGATCACATCAATCTCATGGGTTCCAATCCCCTCCAGGGTGAAAACCTGGATGAGCTGGGGCCCCGTTTTCCCGATATGACCACAGCCTATGATTCCACCTGGATGGATGAGGCCGAGGTCCTGGCCAGTGAAGAGGGTATAAAGCTGCGCCGGGGAGTATATGCAGGCATGGGCGGACCCAGCTATGAAACACCCGCTGAGATACGAATGCTGTCAAGGCTGGGAGCCGATGCCGTCGGCATGTCCACCGTGCCCGAGGTCATCGCCGCCCGCCATATGAAGATGCGCGTGCTGGGCATATCATGTATCACAAATATGGCGGCAGGCATACTGCCCCAGCCCCTCTCCCACGACGAAGTGGTTAAAATTGCCGAAGAGGTAAAGCCCGATTTCATCAGGCTCATCAGAACACTTCTGCAGGAGCTGAATATCGATGCGAATGTATGATCTCATCTACAAAAAGAGGGAGGGCGAGAAGCTGAGTCCGGAGGAGATACAGTTCATCATCGAGGGTTTTACTTCCGGTGATATACCCGATTATCAGATGTCGGCCTGGGCCATGGCCGTCTACTTTCAGGGTATGGATGCCGCCGAGACCTCCGCTCTCACCGATGCCGTGGTCGGCTCCGGTGAGACGGTCGATCTCTCTTCCCTTTCGGGCACGATAGTTGACAAGCACAGCACGGGCGGTGTGGGCGATACCACCACACTTGTGCTGGTGCCCCTGGTGGCGGCGGCCGGAGCGCCTGTGGCCAAGATGTCCGGCAGGGGCCTGGGCCATACCGGCGGCACAATTGACAAGCTGGAATCGATACCCGGCTTTTCCACCGGGCTCACGGAAGAGGAATTTCTCAGACAGGTAGAGGAGGTGGGGGCGGCCGTGGTCGGCCAGACCGCCGACCTCACACCTGCCGATAAAAAGCTCTATGCTCTCAGGGATGTGACGGCCACTGTCGATTCACCGCCGCTGATAGCCAGCAGCATCATGGGCAAGAAGATCGCAGGAGGGGCCGATGCCATAGTCCTCGATGTCAAGATAGGCAGCGGTGCTTTCATGGAAAAGAAGGAGGATGCCCGCAAGCTGGCCCGGCTCATGGTCGATATCGGCCAGAATTTAAATCGCAACACCAGGGCCCTGCTCACGGATATGAGCCAGCCCCTGGGCAGGACGGTGGGCAACAGCCTGGAGGTAAAAGAAGCCGTTGAGACACTTTCCGGCTCCGGCCCGGAAGATATGGAGGAGCTCTGCATAGAGCTGGGTGCGGCCATGCTGATGGCCGGCGAATACAGCTCCAGCCTGGAGGCGGCCCGGGAAAAACTGCGCGAGCTGCTCAGTTCCGGTGCGGCCCGGGATAAATTTGCCGGGATGATAGAGGCCCAGGGCGGCGATGCCGGTATAGTCGAGGACACCTCACTGCTGCCCGCAGCCGAAAGCAGTGTGGAGATCAAAGCGCCGAAATCCGGTTATGTCAGCGATATCAAAGCCCGGACGATAGGTCTGGCCGCCATGGAGGCCGGTGCGGGCCGGGAGAAAAAGGAAGATGAGATAGATCCCGGTGCCGGCATCGTGCTGGAGAAAAAGCGCGGTGAGAGTGTAGAGAAAGGCGAGACTGTGGCCGTTCTGCACCACAGCGATGGTAAAAACATTGAGGGTGTGCTGGAGCAGATAGAATCGGCCTACAGCTACAGCAGCCAGCCCCCATCTGAGAGGGATTTGATCATAGATCTGATCGAATAGCGCCCGGCGGGAGGAAAGCTTAAATGGATATCATAATCTCACATGATCATACAGATTTAGACGGGCTTGCTGCCATGATAGCCGCCCGCCATCTCTATGAGGATGCCGTCCCGGTATTTGTGGGGCGGCTTCATCCTCTTACCCGCGATTTTATGGCCCTCTACAGGGATGAGATAGAGGTGGCCAGCCTCTCCGATATAGATCTGGAGGATGTAGAGCGGGTAATACTGGTCGATACCGCCGATAGAAACAGGCTGGGCCGTCTGAGCGAGGAGCTGGACTGGCATAAGATAGAGGTCATAGTCTACGATCACCACCCACATGACGGCGGAACCTCCGACTGGATAGATCTCGATATGAGCAGGGAGGTGGGCTCGGCCACCACCATACTCATCAACAGGCTGCTCATGGATGATATTCAGCTCGATCCGGTGGAGGCCACACTCTGCGCTCTGGGCATCTACGCCGACACGGGCAACTTCACCCATCTCAGCACAAGCCCCCTGGATCTGAGGGCGGTGGCCTATCTGCTCGATGCCGGGGCCCATATCAGGATCATCAACCAGTTTCTGGAGGAAAAGCTGGATGAAGAGCAGGAAAAGGCTCTGGAAAAGCTGATCAAAAATCGCGAGGATCTGCAGCTGAACGGAACCCGTGTCTCGATCTTCTACGCCGATTTCAACGAATATATCATGGGCCTTAACAGGGTGGTCGGCAGGCTCAAGGACCTCTACGATCTGCCCAGTGTCTTTATCCTGGCCGGGGCGGAGGACAAGGTCGATCTGATCGGCCGCAGCAGCGATGAGGCAGTGGATGTGGGCCGGATATGCGGCCATTTTCAGGGTGGCGGCCATTCCGGTGCGGGCTCTGCCCGCCTGGAGCTATCACTGCAGGGAGGCCTTAAGGAGCTCAAAAAGGCGCTTGAGAGGGAGATAACCAGGCAGAACGATGTCAGATCGATCATGTCCTCACCCGTCCGCACCATCGATCCCGATACCACCGTGGCCCGGGCCGAGGAGATGATGGAAAAATTCGGCCATAACGGACTGGTCGTGGTCCGGGAGGATGAGATAGAGGGAATATTCTCCCGCCGCGATCTCGATAAGATCAAAGGCCACGATCTCATGAACGCCCCCGTCCGGGGCTATATGTCCCGCGATGTGGTGACGATCGAGGCCAGCTCCTCCATAAGGGAGGCTCAGGAGCTCATGGTCAAATACGATATCGGCCGGCTGCCGATAATGGAGGAGGGCAGGATGGTCGGAATCGTGACCAGGACCGATATCCTGGCCTCCTACTATGATGATGTCTCCCCCCATCACTTCCAGAATAGATACGGAACCAGCATGGTGGAGATATCGGAGAGGACTGAGGATATCAGCTCTGAGTTAGATAAACTGCCCTACGAGATGAAGCATATTTTGAGCATATGCTCCCGCCTTGCCGACGAACAGGGTATCCCCGTCTATCTGGTGGGAGGAATGGTCCGCGATCTCCTGCTGGGCAGGGAGAACAGCGATATAGATCTGGTGATAGAGGGTGAGACGAGGCCCTTTCTGGCCGGGCTGGCCGATGAGCTGGAAGCCGATTTTCAGTTTCACGAGCGCTTTCAGACCGGCTCGATCACATTGAGGGGCAGATACAGCATAGATGTGGCCCGCACCCGCTCGGAATTTTATCCCAGCCCGGGTGCCAGGCCGGAGGTGGAGAGGGCCGGGCTGCTGGAGGATCTCTTCCGCCGCGATTTCACCATCAATGCCATGGCCCTGGCCCTCTCGCCGGGGGAACAGGGCAGACTCTATGACTTTTTCAATGCCCGCTCCGATCTGGAGGAGGGCCGGATCAAAGCCCTGCACCGCTTCAGCTTTCTCGATGATCCCATCCGCATAATCAGGGGGATCAGGTATGCCCTGGAGCTTGATTTTGAGCTGGAGGAGGAGACGGAGAAGCTCATGGATGAGGCCCTGCGCCGGGGTGATTTTTCCCGGCTCAAACTGAGCAGGGTCTACGAGGAGATCCGGGATCTGGTCCGGGATTTTCACCACAGGGAGGATTTTGTGGAGATGCTGCAGAGGCTGCCGGCCTTCAAGCTGCTGGCCTTCGAGTTTGATTTCACCGCGGAGAGGGCGGTTGACTGGAAAAATCTAGAAGATAGCCTTGCATATCTGCGCGCAAATGATTATAATATTATAGAATGGGAAGTTAAAATCGCTTTCCTCATGAAGAATATGCCGCCAGTATATCAGCAGAAACTGTCGATGTCGGAAGAGGTGGCCGGTCTGATAGATTTTGCCGCCTCCATAGATGAAGAATGTGAGGAAATATCTGAAACCGATGATCCCCTGAGAATATACGAGAGGCTTGAGGGGCTCTCCCCGGAAGAGCTGGCCCTCCTCCACTGCTTCTGCGGTGAGGAGGAAAAGGAGAGCATAGAGTATTTCTGTCAGGAGCTCTCCTCCGCCAGCCTGGAGATAGACGGCAATGATCTCATCGAGATGGGCCTTGAGCCCGGACCTGTGATACAGGAGATACTCGATGAGATCTGGGCTGCCTATCTCCGGGGTGAGATAGAAAGCCGGGAGGAGCAGCTGGAGCTGGCGCGCAGGCTCACGGGAAAAATAACTGGAGGTTAACCGCTTTGAATATAATTCTGGAATTGATTTTGATCATACCGATTTTGCTGTTATCGCTCTCCATACACGAATTCAGCCACGGCTTTGCCTCATATAAGAAGGGCGATCCCACACCCAAGATGCAGGGAAGGCTGACGCTCAATCCCCTGTCACATCTCGATCCCATGGGTGCACTGGTGCTTCTGATGACCCGCAGGTTCGGCTGGGCCAAACCGGTGCCGATAAACCCCCATTATTACAGCAATCCGCGCAAAGATCTGATGCTGGTGAGTGTGGCCGGACCGGCCTCGAACTTCGCCCTGGCCTTAATCTTCGCCCTGGTCCTCAATCTGGTCGGTGTCTTTCTGTCCGGGCCTCTGGCCATGCAGATGTACACCCAGCCCAACACCCTGCTGATGGTCGTTATTCAGTTTCTCAACCTGGCCATCATCATCAATATCAGCCTGGGAGTTTTCAATCTGCTGCCGGTGCCGCCCCTGGACGGATCGAAGATACTGCGCGGCTTTCTGCCGCCCGAATATGATCGCTATCTAAATCAGCTGGAAGGCCCCATGGGCATGGTTCTGCTGCTGGTGCTGGCCTTTACCGGCATACTGGGCTTTATCATCGGGCCCATCGTCCGGACCTTCATGCAGCTTTTAATCTTCGTCTGAGATCTGAGGTGGTTGAATGGCCTATGAGCTGGAAATAGAAAATTTCACCGGCCCCCTTGATCTCCTCTATCAGCTAATAAAGGAGAGGGAGATCGAGATCAACGAGATATCCCTGGCCCGGGTGGCCGATCAGTATATGGCCCATCTCCACCGCCGGGAGGATTTTGATATGGACAGTGCCAGCCAGTTCACCCGCATCGGGGCCGAACTGCTGGAACTCAAGGTCAAAAGCCTTCTGCCCGGTGGTGATGAAGAGGGTGAGGATGATCAGGCGGAAAGTCCCCTGGTGGCCCGCCTCAAGGAGCACAAGCTGATCAGGGATCTCTGCCAGGAGCTGGCCGGCTGCCGGGAGGAGGCCGCACTGGAGTATTTCTCACGCCATCTGGGCTGTGAGCGGGAGGATCAGATCGACCTGGAGATAGATGCCGGCTGTGACAGGCTGAAGGAGCTTATGGATCAGGTGCTGGAGAATTACGAGCGCCGGCAGGAGCGGGATGAGCGCCGCCGGCAGGTTGTCGATCTGGTCCGGGAGTCCGTCTCACTGCAGGAGAAGATGGAGGAGATACTCTCCGCCCTGGAGGAGGCCGGAAGCGGCGAGAGCTTCAGCTTCAGCGACTTTATAGAAAACCCCCAAAACCGGCTGGAGGTGGCGGCAACACTGCTTTCACTGCTGGAGCTATCGCTGCAGGAGAAGATCAGCTTGAGACAGGAAAAGCCCTTTGGTGAGATAGAGATAATACCGTCAGCATACCGGCAGAATGAAGTGCAGTGAAATGATAATGATGAAAGATCATGAAGGAGAATAAATATGAACCAGGAGCTAGAGGCAGTTTTAGAGGCCATTCTTTTCTCGGCCGCAGAGCCAGTCACACTGGAAGAGCTGGAGGAGAATCTCGCCTGCAGCAGGGAGGAGATCGAGCGGGGTCTGGAGGATCTCAGCAGGCACTATCAGGAGGAGAACCACGGTCTTAAGATAAAAAGCTTTCAGGAAGGATTTCTCCTCTGCACCGCTCCCCGGCTGGCAGATAGCGTGGAGGAGGCTCTCACCGCCCGCCGCAGCGTCAGCCTGAGCGAGGCCGCACTGGAGACTCTGGCCATAGTGGCCTATTTCCAGCCCATAACACGAAACGAGATAGAGGAGATACGCGGTGTCAGGGCTGATGCCACGCTGAACACGCTCCAGAAGCACGATCTGATCCAGGAAGAGGGCAGACGGGATCAGCCGGGCCGTCCCATCGAATACGGGACAACCGAGAACTTTCTCTATTTTTTCGGCATCAGCGATCTCTCCCAGCTGCCGGCGCGGGGTGAGGTAATGGAGAGGCTTTCCGCCCGCGGGGGCGGCAGCTCATCCTCCAGCTCAGACGCCGGTTCCGGCTCCGGCTGTGATGGAGAAGCTGAAGCCGGGAAGGGTTGATCACTGTGAAGATGAGGCTGCAGAAATTCATGGCCCACTCCGGTGTAGCCTCCCGGCGCAAATCCGAGGAGATTATAGCGGAGGGCCGGGTCACGGTCAACGGGGAAAAGGTGACAGAGATGGGAGTCAAAATCGACCCCACCAGCGATACCGTCAGGGTCGACGGCCGTGAGCTTGAGCGGGAAAAACGCCGTTATATCAAGCTAAACAAGCCCACAGGTGTGATCTCCTCGGCCTCCGATCCCCGGGGACGTAAAACCGTGGTCGATTATGTCGACCACCTGCCCCAGCGGCTCTATCCCGTGGGCAGGCTGGATTATGATTCCCGGGGGCTGATACTGCTGACAAACGACGGCAGGCTCACACATATCATCACACATCCCACCTTTGAGGTGCCCAAGACATATGAGGTGGAGGTGAGCGGCATACTCACCAGCGAAGCCCTGGCCGACCTGGAGGATGGAATCAAACTGGAGGACGGCATGACCGCACCGACCCGCCTGAGCGAGGTCGGCTACAGCGGGGAGAATACCAGATTTAAGATGACACTGCACGAGGGCAGAAAGCGCCAGATCAGGAGAATGTGTGCAGAAGTGGGATACGAGGTGCTGGATTTGAAGCGCATAAAAGCAGGCCCCATCGAACTGGGCGATCTCGCCCCGGGAGAATGGCGCGATCTGAACCGGGAAGAGATTGAGAATATTGAGAAGCTGAAGGAAAAAATGAAGGAGAGCGACGGTGAAACCGAATCAGCCAGCCAGAGCTGACCTATCCAGAGGTCTGACCGGGATAGGTTTTTATTCTGTGGGGAGGTAGTCATATGCTGCAGGAGCTCTACATGAAGGGGTTTAAATCCTTTGCCAGTCCGGTGACGCTCGATCTATCCGGCAGCGATATAACGGCCATAGTCGGGCCCAACGGCAGCGGCAAGAGCAATATTGTCGATGCCATCCGCTGGGTTATGGGTGAGCAGAGTCCCTCGGCCCTGCGGGGGAGCAAGATGGCCGATGTCATATTCTCCGGCAGTGAGAACAGATCAGCCCGGGAGAAGGCCGAGGTCAGCATCAAGCTCGACAACTCCTCCGGCCAGCTGCCTCTGGAGGAGGAGTCCGTGGTTTTGAGCCGCAGGGTGGATCGCGATGGCAGCAGCAATTATTTTATGGACGATGACCGCTGCCGGCTCAAGGATATCAGGGATCTGCTCGATGATACAGGCCTCAACCAGGAAGCCTATTCGGTGGTCGGCCAGAACCGGGTGGAGGCCATCATCAACAGCAGCCCCAAAAATCTGCGGGAGATGTTCGAGGAGGCAGCCGGCATCAGCCGCCACCGCCGCCGCAAGGAGGAGGCCGAGCGCCGCCTGGAGAGAACGCGCCAGGATCTGCAGCGAGTTGACGATATCATAGCCGAGATAGAAGGCCGCCTTGATCCCCTTGAGAAGGAGGCGGAAAGGGCCAGAGAATACCGGGAGGTTTTCCAGCGCATGAAGGACCTGGAGGGATCCTACCTGATAGCGACCCACCGGGAAAATGAGGATGAGCTGGAAAAACTCCGGGAGAGAAGGGAGAAGCTGGAGGAAAGAGCTGAGAATGAGAAGCGGATACTGGCGGAAAAGCAGTCCGGCCTGGAAAAGCTGCAGGATAAGCGTGAGGAACTGCAGGGGAAGCTGGATGATACCACAGGCGATATCTTCCAGGCCAAAAGCAGGCTGCAGGAGATAGATAAAAATCTGGATATTCTGGAAGAACGGGAGAAGAACGCCGGGGAGAACATAGAAAATTTTCAGGAGCGCAGGGAAGAGGCGGAAGAGAACCTGCAGGAACTGATGGAGGAGCAGGAGATGATAGAGAAGGAGCTCTCCCGCCTGGAAAAACTCAAAGAGGAACAGCGGCTGAGGCAGGAGGAGATCCTGGCCGGCCGTGAGAGGCTGCTCTATCAGGAGATATCGCTCAGAGCCCGGCTCGATTCCGGCCGGAGCGAGGATAGGGAAAAGAAGAAGGAGAATCTGAACCGGGAGCTGGCCCGTCTTAAGGAGCGATATCAGAGCCAAAAAAAGCGCTGTCAGGAGCTGGAAGAGGAGAAAGATCGGGCCGGCTCGCGGATGGAGAATATCCGCGCTGAAGCCGAAAACCTGCTGGAAGATCTGGAGCGGATGGAGGAGGAGCTGGGTGAGCTCAAAAGAGATAAAAAGATAAAAGAGGAGGAGACGAACTCCCTTTCCGCCCGGGAGGAAAGCCTCAAAGAGGAACTGAGCGATCTCCACAACCGCTATTCCCGCTGCCGCTCCCGCTGGCAGGCCCGCCGGCGCATGCAGAGACAGGCCCAGGGCTATTACAGCGGTGTAAAAGCGGTCATGAACAATGACGATATGGAGGGCATCATAGGTCCTGTGGCCAGGCTGATAGATGTGGAGGAGAGATTCGAGACGGCCGTGGCCGCCCTGCTGGGCAGCCGCCTGCAGCAGGTTGTGGTCGAGGATTCCGGCTCCGCCCGCAGGGCCATAGAATTTCTCAAGCAGAGCGATTCGGGCCGGGCCACCTTTCTGCCCCTGGATATGATAGAGGGCAGCCGCATATCGCCTGCCGGCACCGGCCTGGAGCGGGATAACGGTTATCTGGCATCAGGCTGTGAGGTGGTGGAATATGAGGCCCGCCTGGAGAATATCATCGATTATCTGCTGGGCCGGACACTGATCGCATCCGATATGAAGTCCGCCGTCAGGCTCTCCCGCCGGGCGGAGAGAAGCCTGAAGATCGCCACAGTTGAGGGAGATCTGGTAAATCCCGGCGGCAGCATGACAGGAGGCACCCGCCAGGAAAAATCCACGGTCCTGCTCAGGCGCTCGCGCCAGAAGAAAGAGCTGGCGGAGAAGGCAGCAGGCCTGAGGGAGGAGAGGCGCAGACTGCGGGATGAGCTGAAATCCCTGCTGAAAAGACTGCGCTCACAGCGGGATGACCTGCAGAAAAAAGTGGACGAGATCGCCGATCTATCGGAGAGAATGAGAGAGAAGAAGAGCAAACTGGAGGAGAAAAAGAAAGAGCTGAATAAGCTGGAGAGTGATAAAGAGGATCTCTCCCAGCGCCTGCAGGAGGGTGAGAGGGAAAGAGATGAGCTGACAGAGAGGATAGATTCCTGCCGCAAGCGGCTGGAGCGCCTGGATGAGAAGAGCCGCCGCCAGCAGAGCCGGCAGGAATCTCTGGAAAGGAGACTGGAGCGGATCAGGAACAGAAAGGAGAAGCTCGACCATCTGCTCCAGGATGCCAGGCTCAATACCACCAGACTGCAGGAGAAGATAAGCTCTCAGCGCGGGAGCTTCGATGACTGCCGGGATGAGATCACCGCCGGCCGGGAGCGGCTGGAGGAGCTGGAGCAAAAGCTGGATGAGAGCCGTTCGCGCCTCGAAGATATAGATGAAAGAAGGGAAAAACTGCAGGGGAGAAAGAAGAGCTCACAGGAAGAGCTGGAGGAGCTTGAGGAGAAAAAGAAAGAGCTGGAGCGAAATCTCAAGGCCTGCAGGAACCGCTGTCAGAGCCGGGAAAAAGAGGTGGAAAATCACCGCCAGGAAAAGGAAGCGGCCGAGAAGGAGCTTCATTCGCTGGAGCTCAGGGCCGGCAGGCTCAAATCCGCCCTGGAGAAGGTAAAAAGCCGCCTGCAGGATAAATATGACCTCACACTGGAGGAGGCCCGCAGCCGGTTCACAGCCTCAGAGGCGGCGGAGGATCCCCGGGAGGAGATCGAGGAGCTGGAGAACAGACTGCAAAAACTGGGCGATGTCAACCTGGGGGCCATAGACGAATACGACAGGCTCAAATCACGCTACGATTTTCTCCAGGATGAGCGGGATGACCTCACCTCGGCCCGTGATTCGATCCAGGGTGTGATAGATGAGCTGGAGGAGAAGATGTCCGAGCTCTTTCTGGAGACCTTTGAGCAGGTGGACAGCGAGTTTCAGAGCACCTTCACCAGACTTTTCGACGGGGGCAGTGCCCGCCTGGAGCTGACCGAGCCCGATAACCCCCTGGAGACCGGTGTCGATATCACGGCCCGGCCTCCGGGCAAACGCCTCAAGCGGCTCTCACTGCTCTCCGGGGGTGAGAAGGCGCTCACCGCCATCGCTCTCATCTTCGCCTTTCTGGAGGTAAAACCCAGCCCGCTCTACGTGCTGGACGAGATAGGAGCCTCGCTCGATGATGCCAATCTGGACATGTTCGCCCGCTTTCTGGAGCAGTATTCCCGCTTCAGCAAGTTCATAATCGTCACCCACCGCAAGAGGCTCATGGCCATCGCCGATACCATCTACGGTGTGACCATGTCCGAGACCGGCGTATCCAGGCTGGTATCAGTTCAGTATGAGAAGGAGATGGCCCGCTAAAATCAGCCAGAACCCAAAAATAGGAGTGAATATAATCTGTGGAAATAAACGGTATCTCAGACTCGCTTGTGAATAAGATGGTAAAAAGGAGCAACCGGCTGGGCCAGGGCCGCCAGGTGGCCGCCATCGGCTATGTCGATGAAGAGGGCATCATCAGCGGCCACAGCCGGATAATAGATGGAGGTGTCTCGGGCATACCCCACCGCCTGATGCTGGCGGAGATATCCCACCAGGAGAAGGCCTCGCTGCTGGAGATGATCAACTCCCTGCCCGAAAATGCGGTCTATGTGACGACAGACCCCGGGCAGACCGGGATTATAGTCAGCACCTCGTCGATAAATCTTTTCGGCATGCCGGTGGTGAAGATAGGAATCAAACACCAGCAGGTAGCAGGTATAGGCATACTTCACCCCCGGGCCGAGCATTTTCGCCTGGCGACCAGATCGGAGAGGGCCCAGCTCGATTCGCTGGCCGCAGCCACCATGGAGGAGGAGCGCAGCGCCCTCAGGGGAGTTACCAGACTGAGATTGAAGTTTCTGGAGATCAGCCAGGAGCTAAAATCCGTGGAGTGTGAGGCCGGTGAGAAGTGTTTGAGAAGATCCGAGCAGTGGACACTGGACCGGGTCGAGATCTCCTCTATCGAGGAGGATTTTGCCCGGGAGCTCGTGCAGAGATCGATGGATACCGAGCCCGGCCGTGAGGTGGCAGCCTACGGTGAAGTCGATGAAGAGGGCCATATCACCCGCTGCAGCGATATAATTGTGGGGGGTATGGGCTATATACCCTCACGCCTTCTGGCCTCAGCCTACCGCGATATAGAGGGGCTTTCGCTGCGCGAGTTCTACACGGATATCATGCCCGCAGATACTGTCATAGTGCACACCCATCCCGGTGGTTCGGGTGTGATGCATATGAGCGATGCCATGGCCGGCCCCGGCACCTGGGGCAGGCCGATACTGGCTGTAGGCCACAACGAAGATGGCGAGATCAAAGGTGTTATGGCCGTGCAGAAGAGCGAGAGGCTCTTCCAGCTGGCCGACGAAAATGAGGAGCTGGAACAGAGATTTTTTGAGGTGGAAGATCCCGAAACCGAGGTTAAGCTGCGCAAAAAGCGCTACAGCATTGCTCAGGAGTTCACCGATCTCTGTCAGCAGCTGGAACTGAGAAGGAGGTAATGGCTATGTTCAATATATTCGGAAGTGATGATGAAGAGAAAGAGGAAAAAAAGCAGAAGGAACATCTGGGCCAGAAGGCCGATGAGAGCAAAAATCTCTTCGGCCGGCTCAAAGAAGGCCTGAAAAAATCGCGCAGGGGTTTTGTCGATAAGGTCAGCAATATCTTCTCCGGCCGCAGCAAAATAGATGACGAGCTCTACGAGGAGCTGGAGGAAACCCTGATCAAGGCCGATGTGGGTGTGAGGACGACGATGGATCTCATATCAGACCTCAAAGAATACCAGCAGGAGGAGAAGCTGGAGGAACCGGAGGAGCTCTACCGTGAATTCCAGGTGAGAATCAGGGAGATACTGGACTGTGAGGAGCAGATACTCCAGTCCTGGGAGGGGCTAAAGGTTTTGATGGTGGTCGGTGTCAACGGTTCGGGCAAGACCACCACCATCGCCAAACTGGCCAACCGCTACAAAAATAGAGGCCAGGATGTGCTGCTGGCCGCCGGCGATACCTTCCGGGCCGGGGCCATAGAGCAGATAGAGACCTGGGGGCACCGCCTGGGCATAGATGTCATAGCCCAGCAGGAGGGAGCCGATGCCGCCGCTGTGGCCTATGATGCCGTGCAGGCGGCTAAATCCCGTGATATGGATCTGCTCATAGTCGACACGGCCGGACGTCTGCACACCCAGAAGAACCTCATGCAGGAGCTGGAAAAGGTGAGAAGGGTCATAGGCCGCGAGGCCGGTGAGGAGGCTGTCGAGGTGCTGTTGGTCCTCGATGCCACCACGGGTCAGAATGCCCTGCATCAGGCCGAGAAGTTCGATGAGGCCGTCGATGTGGACGGCATTGCCCTGACCAAGCTCGACGGTACGGCCAGCGGCGGTATAGTTGTGGCCGTGCGCAACGAGCTGGGCCTTCCCATCCGGCTGATAGGTGTGGGCGAGGAGGCGGCAGATCTGCAGGATTTCGATGCCGATTCCTTCGTCGAGGCCCTCTTTGCCGGGGAGGAGAACGGCAGCTAAATTTCGGTCTTCTCGCCTGACATGACACTTGACATAGGCCGCCATATGGGTTATACTGTTTCTGTGTGAGCGTGTAAAGGTAAATTACTTAACAGCAGGTGATAAATTTGCTGGAAAAAACCGTAAAATTAAGCCAGCTCTTCGATTTTTACGGTGATCTGCTCACACCCCGGCAGCAGGAGATCATGCGCTATTATTTCTACCAGGATTATTCGCTGGGCGAGATAGCGGAGAATCTGGATATCAGCCGCCAGGGTGTTTACGATCACCTCAAGAGAGCCGAGGAGCAGCTGCGGGACTACGAGGACCGGCTGGGCATCTTTGCCAGTTATCGGGTCCTGCAGGAGGAAACTGACTGCCTGCTGGAGGGGCTCAACCAGAAAGAACCTCTGGATGAGGAAAGACGCCAGCGTCTGCTCCAGGCAGTTAGGCGCATAAAAAACTGCCTATAGGAGGTCTGTATCATGGTATTTGAAGGTCTGGCTGAAAAATTGCAGGATACTTTTGATAAGCTGAGGGGCAAGGGCAAACTGTCCGAGGATGACGTCAAATCCGCCCTGAAAGAAGTGAGGATGTCGCTGCTGGAGGCCGATGTCAACTACAGGGTTGTCAAGGACTTCATAAACCGCATCGAGGAGAGAGCAGTCGGGGAAGAGGTTATGGACAGCCTGACACCGGCCCAGCAGGTGATCAAGATAGTAAAAGAAGAGCTGACCGATTTGATGGGCGGCGAACATGTCGATATAAACTTCGCCGATAAACCGCCCACGGTGATCATGCTTGTCGGCCTGCAGGGTTCCGGTAAGACGACCTCTGCCGGCAAGCTGGCCAATCATTTCAAGAAAGAGGGCAAGAGCCCGCTCATGGTGGCAGCCGACATCTACCGGCCCGGTGCCATCGACCAGCTGGAACAGCTGGGCAGACAGCTCGATGTCGATGTCTTCCAGATGGGCGATGAGAACGATCCCGTCGATATCGTCAAGGGCGCGATATCTTCGGCCGAGCGCCAGGACAATGACATGGTCATAGTCGATACCGCCGGCCGTCTGCATATAGATGAGGAGCTCATGGAGGAGCTCAGCGATATCAAGGCCGCAGTCGACCCCGAGGAGATACTGCTGGTGGTCGATGCCATGACAGGCCAGGACGCCGTCAACGTGGCCGAGAAATTCACCGAGCAGCTCGATATCGACGGCATGCTGATGACCAAGCTCGATGGCGATGCCAGGGGAGGTGCCGCCCTCTCGATCAGAGAGGTGACAGGCCGCCCCATCAAATATGCCGGTGTTGGCGAGAAGCTCAACGAGCTGGAGACATTCCATCCCGACCGGATGGCCTCGCGCATACTGGGCATGGGCGATATGCTCAGTCTGATCGAGAGAGCCGAGGAGTCCTTCGATGAGAAGCAGGCCGAGGAGCTGGAGCAGAAGCTGCGCGAGGATAAATTCACACTGGCCGATTTCATGGACCAGATGGATCAGGTCCGCAACATGGGACCCATAGACGAGATAATGGGCATGATTCCCGGCATGGGAGCCGCCAAGCAGCTGAAAAACATCCAGGTGGAAGAGGATCAGCTGGATAAGATAGAGGCCATCATCAGCTCCATGACACCGGAGGAGCGCCGCAATCCCGATATAATAGACGGCAGCCGCCGCCGGCGCATTGCCGAGGGCAGCGGCACCGAGATCCAGGATGTGAACAGGCTGCTCAAGCAGTTCCGTCAGACAAAGAAGATGATGAAACAGCTCAATAAAAAGAAGGACAAGCTCTCCGGAAATCTTCCCGGAGGTCTCAATCTGCCCTTCTAAACTGTCCTTCAAGCAACAAAAAAGTGGAGGTGAAGTGAATATGTCCGTAAAGATAAGACTGAAGAGAATGGGCAAGAAGCGCCAGGCTTCTTTCCGCGTGGTAGTATCCGATTCCCGCAATGCCACAACAGGCAGTTTTCTGGAGGAGCTGGGGACCTATGATCCCAAACAGCAGCCTTCAGAGGTGGAGATAGATGAGGAAAAGGCCCTGGAGTGGCTGGAGAATGGAGCCCGCCCCTCCAACACAGTCCGCAGTCTGCTCAAGGATACCGGAGTCTGGGCTAAATTCCAAGGAGAAGATAATTAACCGGAGGAGGGCTGCCAGTGAAAGAGATGGTCGAGATCATAGCCCGCAGCATCGTCGATAATCCCGAAGAGGTCGAGGTAAAGGAGAGCCGCGGCGAGAAGAGCGTGAGGATCAAGCTCACCGTGGCCGATGAAGATATGGGCAAAGTTATAGGAAAACAGGGCCGCATAGCCCGGGCCATCCGCAAGGTGGTCAAGGCGGCTGCGGCCAAAGCCGACAAGAAGGTGACGGTCGATATCAAGTGATCGAAAAGGACATTCCGAGCATACTGGAGGAAGAACAGTGATGAAGGATGAGCTGATACTCCTGGGACAGATAGTGCGCTACCAGGGCAACAAAGGACATGTCAAAGTCGAACCCCTCACCAACAACCCCCACAGATTCTTCCAGCTGGAAGATCTGGTGGTGGAGCGATCCGACGGCAACAGGCGCCTGGAGATTGAAGAGGTGCGGGAGCAGAATGATTTTATCGTGATCAAGTTCTCCGGCATCGATGATATAGATGGGGCCGAGGAACTCAAGGGCAGCTATCTCAGTCTGCCCGAATCGGAGCTTCCCGATCTGCCCGAGGGTGAGCACTATATCTACCGCCTGACCGGATTTGAGGTCAGAACCGAAAAAGGCCGCCGGCTGGGAAAGCTTGAGCAGGTCTGGACCGACAGCGGCACGGATATCTACGTGGTCCGCTCCGAAGATGGTGAGGAATATCTAATACCCGCGGCCCGGGAGATCATCCTCTCCATAGACGAGGAGAGAGAGGAGATTATCATCAGGCCCAAACCGGGGCTGCTGGAGTTATGAGTGAAGAAAGCAGCATCTATTTCGATATACTGACCATATTTCCCGATCTCTTTCCCGGACCTCTGGCCGAGAGCATTACCGGCCGGGCCATCGAGGAGGAGCTCATAGAGGTCAACCCCGTCGATATACGGGATTTTGCCCTGAACAAACACGACAATATAGATGATTACCCCTATGGCGGCGGTGCCGGCATGGTCATGAAGCCCGGACCGATCTACAGGGCTCACAGGGCGGCCGCGGCCTGCCGGGAGGAGCTGCCGGAGACGGTATTGCTCACACCCCAGGGTGAGAGATTCGACCAGTCCACCGCCCTGGAGCTGAGCCAAAAGCCCGGTCTGATCATGATTTGCGGCCATTACGAGGGCGTGGATGAGAGGGTGAGGGAGCTTGTGGTCGACCGCGAAATCTCGCTGGGCGATTATGTGCTGACAGGCGGTGAACTGGCGGCGATGATCGTCATAGACGCCACAGCCCGCATGATACCCGGAGTTGTCGGCGATGAGAGATCGACGGAGCAGGATTCCCACTATGATGGTCTGCTGGACTATCCCCACTACACCAGGCCCCGGGAGTTTGAGGGGCTTGAGGTGCCGGATGTTCTGCTCAGCGGCCATCACGCCCGCATAGAGCGCTGGCGCCAGAAGAAGGCGCTGGAGCGCACACTGCGAAGAAGGCCCGATCTGCTGGAGAAAAAGGAGCTGGATAAGACCGAGAGAGAGCTGCTGCAGGAGATAAAAGAGGAAGCAGGTGATGAGATCAGTGGCGAGTGAATTCGAAGATATCTATCTGGCACTAATACATCATCCAGTCTACAACAAACACGGCAAGAAGATCACCACCACGGTCACCAACCTGGATCTGCACGATATCTCCAGGGCAGCACGCACCTACCATATAAGCCGCTATTTTGTGGTCAACAGCGTCGAGTCCCAGCAGGCCCTGGTGCGCAGGATGCGCGATTACTGGACAAGCGGCCGGGGAGCCGAGTACAACCAGACCCGGCATGAGGCCTTCAATGTGCTCGATATAGCCGACAGCCTGGAGGAAGTCAAGAAGAAGATAGCAGAGGAGACGGGCAAAAGCCCCGTCACCATCACCACCTCGGCCCGGGAGGAGGCGGGCGGCGAGAAGATAAGCTTTCCCGCCCTGCGCGACCGGCTGAGGGAGAATAAAAATCCCCACCTGATCCTGCTGGGAACGGGCTGGGGACTGACCGAGGAGACGATAGCCGACTGTGACTATCTCCTGGAGCCCGTAAGGGGCCCGGGAGAGTTCAACCATCTTTCCGTGCGCACCGCTGCCGCCATCATCCTTGACAGGCTTCTGGCCGGTGAGTGGTGGCACTCGCAGTAGAGAACTTTTGCTGCTTTTTAAGCAGGTCCATCAGGTCTATAGAACAGTTTAGAGAGACAAAGAAAGAGAGAAAAAGAAAGGAGGATATACAGCATGGATATTTTTGAACACATAGATAAAGAGGAAAAGCGTGAGGACGTACCGGATTTTACACCCGGAGATACCGTCCGGCTTCTGATCAGAGCCGATGATTCCGGACGGCGGGCTCAGCCCTTTGAGGGCGTTGTCATCAGGCGCAAGGGCAGCGGCGCCCGCGAGACCTTCACCGTGAGAAAGATATCCCACGGTGTGGGAGTTGAGCGGACATTCCCCGTGCACTCACCCAGCCTGGAGAAGATCGAGGTCCTGCGCCGCGGAGATGTGAACAGAGGCAAACTCTACTATCTGCGCGAGCGCGTGGGCAAGAAGGCCCGTGTGCGCGAGAAAAGAGGTCCCCGCCCCGGCCTGGAAGAAGAGCCGGCAGCTGCCGGTGAGGCTGTGGAGGCCGAGGAGATCGAAGAGGCTGAAGAAGCCGGAGAGGCCCGGGAGCCCGAGACAGAAGAGCAATAAGTGAAGGACATTTTCCGCCGAGTCAGGGTGAGGGAGCAATCCTTTCACCCTTTTTTTCTTTTGCTGTAGATTTCACGGCGGGAGCGAGAGAAGGAGGCTGATCAGCATGAGCGGCAAGATCAACTGGTATCCGGGCCATATGGCCAAAGCCAGGCGCAAAATAGAGGAAAAACTGGATATGGTCGATATGGTGCTGGAGATGAGAGATGCCCGCATTCCGGCCGCCAGCGGCAATCCCAGCCTGGAGGAGATACTGGAGGAGCAGGAGCTTATGATCGTTCTCAACAAGAGGGATCTGGCCGACCGCCGGGAGACGGAACGCTGGCTTGATAACTTATCCTCCGATCATCCCGCCGCAGCGGTCAATTCCCTTAAGGGGCGGGGAACAGAGGAGATAATAAGCCATCTCAAGCAGACGCTTAAGAAAATCCGGGAGAGGCGCGAGAGCCGGAAGGCGGCCGTGACCGGTGTCAGGGCCATGGTGGTGGGAGTGCCCAACTGCGGCAAATCCACACTCATAAACTCCCTCTCCAGACGGAGCGGGACCAAAACCGGCAGCAACCCCGGTGTGACGCGGGGCCAGCAGTGGATAAATATCTCGGATGGCATCCGCATCATGGACACACCCGGCCTGCTCTGGCCCGATATCGAGGAGCGGGAGAGGGGTCTGAAGCTGGCCATGTGCGGTTCGGTCCGCTCTGAAGTGGTCGATACCGAACTTCTGGCCTGCCGCATTCTGGATTATCTGCGCCGGCTCAACCCCGCCGGGATAGAGAAGAGATACGATGTGGAGATAATCGAGGATGAGCACAGCTACGATCTCCTGGCCGAGATAGGCCGCCGCCGCGGCTGTCTGGAGAGCGGCGGACGCGTGGACCGCACCAGGGCCGGCCGCATTGTCATCGGAGAATTCCAGGAAGGTAAGCTGGGCCGTGTAACACTTGAGAAAGTTGAGGAGTATACCAATGACTGATAATTTTGATGATAGTGTGAATCTGCCCGATCCCTCACAGCACACAATCTCCGAGCTGAAGGAGATGCTGAAGGATTATGAGCCCTCAAGAAAGCTCTGCCGTCTGCTGTACCGGGATGAGAGAAAGGGCGTAAAACAGCTGGCCCGGGGCATAGAACACCGCCTGGAGAGGCGGGAGGAGCGCCGTCGGCGCTGGCAGAAGCGGAGCAGAATGGCGGATGAACTGCGCCGGGAGGGCTATGATAATATCTGCGGTCTGGATGAGGCCGGCCGGGGAGCTCTGGCCGGGCCTGTGGCCGCGGCAGCGGTGATACTGCCGGGGGAATGCCGCATTCCCGGCCTCGATGACTCCAAACAGCTCGATCCGGAAAAGCGTCACAACCTGGCGGCCGAGATCAGGTTCAAGGCCAGGGCCTGGCAGATAGAGCTGGTGGGGCCGGATATGATCGAAAGCCGCAACATACTGGGTGCCACCAGGCTGGCCATGACAGATGCGGTGGAGAAGCTAAGCCCCTCGCCCGATTACCTTCTCATAGACGGCCGGATCGAGCTCAAAAGGCTGACACAGCCCCAGCGGCCGGTGGAGCAGGGAGATGCCAGCGTCAACTGCATAGCGGCGGCCTCCATCCTGGCCAAGGTGACCAGAGACAGCTTTATGATCTCACTTGATCGATATCTGCCCGGCTATAACTTCGCCGGCAATATGGGTTACGGCACATCACGCCATCGCCGGGCCCTTGAGAAGCTGGGACCCTCCCCCCTGCACAGAAAATCCTTCGGCCCGGTGCGGGAGGCGGCAGAGGCCGGCCTCAGGGAGAGAAGGCAGAGGCTGCCCTTTTCTCCCCGGGCAGGAGATTAGCGGCAGAAACAGAATTTAATAATAGAGGAAACCTTTAAAGAAAGGATGTGCTTTATGTCCTCAGATTCCCGGTCACCCGTTACATATGAAGATGTGGTAGAGGCCAGAAGAAGAATACAGTCCCGCGTCTACCGGACTCCCCTGGATCACTCCCGCCAGCTCAGCAGCGATCATGCCAGCTACTATCTCAAGCTGGAATCACAGCAGATCACCAAGAGCTTCAAGGTGCGGGGTGCGCTCAACAAGCTCTCGATGCTGGCGGCCAAGAAGGGCAGAAAGCAGGTGGTGGCCGTCTCCTCCGGCAACCACGGTGCCGGTGTCAGCTATGCCGCCAGCTCGATGACCGATATAGATGCCACCATCTTCGTGCCCGAGGTTACACCCTCCTCCAAAATCGACAAGATCAAATACTACGGGGCCTCCATCCGTGTCGAGGGTGAGGATTTCAACGAGGCGCTCAAAATCGGCCGCAGCTACTGCCGGCGCCACGGCTATACCATGGTCGAGCCCGACTCCGATCTTGAAGTGATAGCCGGACAGGGCACAATCGCCCAGGAGATACTAGATCAGAACCCGGCCATAGATACCATCATAGTCCCGGTGGGTGGCGGTGGATTAATCACCGGCATAGGTGTGGCCGCCCGCCAGCTGCGCCCCGATATCACCATCATAGGCGTGCAGACCGCGGCCTGCCCGGCCTTCATCAGATCTTTGGAGGACGATGAGCTCTACGAGGAATTCCCCATCGGTGACAGCATCTGTGAGGGCCTTGTGGGCGGTATAGGTGAGATACCCTTCCAGATGGCCGGGGAGTGCATAGATGAGATCATCGAGGTCAGTGAGAAATCGATCCGCAGGGCCGTCCCCTATATAATAGGTGAGGAGAAGGCTGTGGCCGAACCGGCCGGTGCCGCCGGTGTGGCCGCGGTGCGGGAAAACCCCTATCAGTTCGGCGGCGAGGAGATAGCCATCATCGTCTCCGGCGGCAATATCGATGCCTCACTTATCAAAAAGCTCTTCAACGAGGCTTACTGAGAAAACCGCAGAATCTTTTCCCTCTTTTTATTTTGTTGGAAAAAGCAGGAAAATATCCCCGGATGGAGAAATATTACCTATAATCCATCTGATTTTAGCACATTTTAGCACATATAGGTGCTCATCTAGAGATTCTCATCCGGGGAGGCTGAGTTATCATGAAGAGCAATTACAGGAAGTCTCTGGGCAGAAGAGGGGAGAGGGAGGCGGCGGCCTATTTGCGCAAAAAAGGCTTTAAGATACTGGCCATGAACTTCACCACGGCCATAGGTGAGATAGATATCGTGGCCGGCAGGGATGATCTCATCGTCTTCGTGGAGGTCAAGACCTCACTTTCATCCCGGTTCGGTCCGGCCCAGTATCTGATCGATGAGAAGAAGCAGCAGAGGATGAGAAAGGTGGCCTCACAGTTTCTCTCGCTGCGCAGAGATTATGAAGACTGCCGCTTTGACGTGATGGTGCTCACCGGTGATGAGGGCCGGCTGAGAATAGAGCATATCAGCGGGGCTTTTTAAATTGGCCCGGCCGGTCTCGCTCATCTCCGGCTCGATATTCGGTGTAAAGGCCTTTGCCGTGGAGGTGGAGATAGATATAAAGCGGGGTCTGCCCCTCTTCAATGTGGTGGGGCTTCCCGACAGGGCCTTAAAGGAGAGCCGTGAGAGGGTGCGCTCGGCCCTGAAGAACTGCAATTTTTCCTATCCCGACAGGCGCATCACCATCAACCTGGCCCCGGCCCACAGGCGCAAGGAAGGGCCGCAGTTCGACCTGCCCATCGCCCTGGGCATACTGGCCAGTGAGGGTCTGCTACCGGCCTCCGGGCTGGAGGGCTGCTTTATCGCCGGCGAGCTGGCGCTGACCGGCGAGATAAGGCCCGTGCAGGGTCTGCTGCCGCTTCTGCAGCTGGCGGCCGGGGAGGGCTGCAGTAAGTTCATCTTTCCCGCCGCCAGCCGTGATGAGCTGGCCTTTGCCGTCGATATGGAGCTTTTGCCGGTGGAGAACCTGCAGGAGGCTGTGGAGGTCCTGGGAGAGCCCTCAGGCCGCTCCGGTAAAATCTGGAAGCCGGAAGCCGCCCTGTCCGGAGATGGTATGGAGGGAGAAAAAGGCGAGGGCGGGAAGGGCGAGCGCGAGCTGCCGCCTCTGCAGGGCCAGCACAGCGCCCGCCGGGCCGCCGCCATAGCAGCCGCCGGCTATCACAATCTGCTGCTCTTCGGGCCGCCGGGCTCGGGCAAGACGACCATAGCCCGCACCATACCGCTTATGATGCCGCCGCTGAGTGCGGAGGAGAAAAAGGAAGTGATGATGATAGCCAGTGCCGCCGGTGAGACTGTGAGCGGCAGGAGGCCCTGGCGTGATCCCCATCACTCCATAACCGCCGCCGGCCTGGGCGGGGGCGGCAGCTCGCCCCGGCCCGGTGAGGTGACACTGGCCCACAGGGGAGTGCTGTTTCTGGATGAGCTGCCGGAGTTTAAGAGCGGTGTGCTCGAGCTGCTGCGCCAGCCCCTGCAGGACGGCTATATCCATCTGGTCCGCCACGGCTACAACATCAAACTTCCGGCCGATTTTATGATGGTGGCCGCATTAAACCCCTGTCCCTGCGGCTATCTGGGCCAGGGTGAGGGCAGCTGCCGCTGCACCCCGGCCGGAATCTCCCGCTATCGCAGCAGGCTTTCCGGCCCCTTTCTGGACAGAATAGATCTCCAGGTCGAGGTGCCGGCTCTCAGCACCGAGGATATCATCTACCGCCGCCACGAAAACACCACCGAGAGAGAGCTGAGGAGCGCGGTGAAAACCGCCTGGCAGAAACAGAGGGAGCGCAACGGAGGAGTTTATAACAGCGGCCTTAACGGCAGAAAGCTGCAGGAGATATGCTCAATCGGCGAAAATGAGAAGAATTTTCTCTCCCGGGCCCTTGAGAGCCTGGGCATAAGCCGCCGCGGCTATGATACCGTGCTCAGGCTGGCCAGAACCATAGCTGATCTGGCCGGAGAGAAAGAGATAGGTGAAGATCATCTGGCCGAGGCCATAAATTACCGCGATTTCGACCGAAACCTGAAATTTTGACTCACATTTTTTGCACTCTGCAGATTCTGCTGTAAGTAAATTTCTGGATAAGAGCCGGAGGAGGCTAAAGATGACCGAAATCAGATTCAGCGACAGGGATGAGCACAGCGAAGATTTTGTCAAGGCTCTGAAAGAGGGTGATCCTGAAAAGCTGAAGGAGATCCCCAAAAGCGATCTGCACAACCACGCTCCCCTGGGGCTTAGATTCGCCGATTTCAACTCCCGCCATGAAGGTCGAATCCCGCCCCCGCCCGATTATATGCAGGGTATAGAGGCCATGGCCGATTATCTGGAGGAGATTGTGCCCTTCATGCAGGAGCGAAATGATCTGGAATATATGCTGCGGGGCTGTGTGCAGACCGCCTTCGATGATGGAGTTACGGTGCTGGAAGCCAGCTTCGATTGCACATTCCTCAGGTTTTACGACAAAAATGAAGATTATTTTGCCTTTATAGAGGACCTGCAGGATGAATTCGCCCCTGAGCTGGAGCTCAGGCCCGATCTGGGCGTGGCCCGCATACTCTCCCCGCAGGAATGGGAGAAATATGTGCCCCCCTGTCTGGAGAGCGGTGTATTCCAGGGCATAGATCTCTATGATCAGGAATCGGTCAACGATCTCGATCTCTACCGGCAGTATTACGATAGAGCCCGCAGCCGTGATCTGAAGATAAAAGCCCATGTCGGTGAGTTCTGCTCACCGGAGCAGATTGAGGAGACTATCGAGGCTTTAGAGCCCGAAGCCATCCAGCACGGCATCAGGGCCGTCGACAGCGAGAACACGCTTAAGATGATAGAGGAGAGGGATATCACGCTCAATATCTGCCCCACCAGCAATGTCAGGCTGGGTGCGGTGGAGAGGCTGGAGGATCATCCCCTGCCCGATCTCTATGACCGGGATATTGCCGTCACCGTCAATACCGACGATCTGCTCATCTTCGACAGCACCGCAAGCGGGGAATACCTCAAGCTCTTCCGGCACGGCCTGCTCTCGGCCGAGGAGCTGGACCATATCAGACGCATCGGCCTGGCGGAATAGCGAACAATTGATACATAATACAGAAAATTTAAGACAGGTATTATATATGATGATAGATACAGTTTGACCATGGAGGTAATCATATGGAAGCCGGAATAATGATTGTATTTGCGATAATGATATTTCTCATAACACTTTTTATAATAGAGCCGATCAGCATCGATCTCATCGCACTTTCCGTGCCGGTGCTGCTGGTCATACTGCGGCCCTGGACCGGTGTGACACCGGAGCAGGCCATATCCGGCTTTTCCAGCTCGGCCACCATCACCATCGGAGCCATGTTCGTTCTCAGCACGGGTGTGGAGAGAAGCGGTGTGGTAAATGTGATGGGTGAGAGAATAATGAGCATGACCGGTGAGGAGAAGAGAAACCAGCTGGTTCTCATAATCCTCATCTCCGGTTTTGTGGCCGGGCTCATCAACAACACACCGGTCGTTGCTCTTTTCATACCCATGGTGATGACCATCGCCAACCGTTCGGGCAATTCGCCCTCAAAATATCTGATACCGCTCTCCTATGCGGCCATGATGGGAGGTATGCTCACACTGATAGGCACCTCCTCCAATATTGTGGCCGATGAGATAGTGCGCGGTCAGCTGGGCCGGGGCTATTCGATGTTCGAGTTCACCCATCTGGCCCTCATCGCCCTGATCATAGGTGCCATCTATCTAATATTCTTTGCCAGCCGCTTTATCCCGGCCCGCATCGACCCCGAGGTGGAGCTGACAGAGGAGTTCGAGATGGACAGATACCTGACAGAGGTTGTGATCAAGGAGGATTCCAGCATCGTGGGCATGACGGTGGAGGAGGCCCTGGAGAGCCTGGATTACGATATAGATATCGTCCAGCTCATCCGGAATGATCAGAAATTCTTCGAGCCCCTGCAGAACAAGATCATCAGGGCCGGTGACCGCTTTGTCATAACCTCCGATCACGAGAGTTTGATCCAGGTCATCAAGGGCCGGGCCTTCCGCATTCTCTCCCGCACCCATTTTTCCCAGGAGGAGCTGGAGGCCAGGCAGGAAAACCAGAAGCTGGTCAAGCTGGTCGTACCCCACGGGTCCTTCCTGGTGGGCCAGACACTGAAGGATGTCAACTTTCAGGAGAGGTATCAGACCACCATCCTGGCCATAAGGCAGGAGGAGGAGCTCAAACACACCAAGCTGGAGGATATCGTCATGCAGCCCGGTGCCGTCCTGCTGCTCACAGCCGGCCCTGAAACACTGCAGAGGCTGAGGACCAACCGCAACTTCATCATCTCCGGTGAGATAGATTATTCCGGCTACCGCACGGACAAGATTACGACCTCGCTCACCATATTATTTGCCGTGATAGCCCTGGCCGCACTGGATATACTGCCCATAGTCATCTCGGCCCTGGGCGGTGTTATCGCCATGGTCATAAGCGGCTCGCTCAAACCCTGGGAGGTCTACGAGGCCGTCAACTGGCATGTTATCTTTCTGCTCTCGGGTCTGATACCCCTGGGCATTGCCATGGAGAATACCGGCACGGCCGAGTTCGCAGCCGAACAGATCATGCGCCTGGAGGGGATGCTGGCCCCCGTGGCCATACTGATTCTCTTCTATCTGATGACGGTGGGTATAGCCAACCTGGTCGGCAACAACGTGAGTGTAATCCTGATGCTGCCCATAGCCATAGATGCGGCGGCCAAACTGGGCTTAAACCCCTTTGCCTTTGCCCTGACGGTGACCTTTGCCGCCAGCTCGGCCTTTCTCACACCGATCGGCTATCAGACCAATCTCATGGTCTACGGCCCGGGCGGATACCGCTTTTTTGACTTTTTCAAGGTCGGTCTGCCGCTGCAGGTCATTTTCACCGTGCTGATACCCGTGCTTGTTGCGCTTTTCTGGGGGCTGTAAATTCTGAGCTGTTTTCTGATGGGGCTTATGGCCTCATCCTCAGGGTCTCATATGAAAAATTTATAGATTGCTCCTGTATTCCTGCATCTTTCTGCAGATAACTTCATTCCGCTAAAAGCCCCGGCTGTCTCCGTGCTGCCGGGGTTTAACTGTGGCCCAAAATACCGATTCTAAGCTGACTGGAAAAAATTTAAAAAAACCCGCCGATAATGATTGCAATCGACCTCCATACC
>CAYXAK010000005.1:0-12173 GCA_964462585.1 uncultured Halanaerobiaceae bacterium | reverse complement strand
ACTGGAAAAAATTTAAAAAAACCCGCCGATAATGATTGCAATCGACCTCCATACCTGATAGAATGACGTAAATGGAAAAGCATCAATCTGAATCTGCGATCAGCATCGATCTGCGCGGATAGCTATATGATCAGTATCCCAGCAGCACTGCGGAAAAATTGCAGAGCGATATTTAGAGCGATATAGAGAACGATTTAACCACGTCGCAAAAGGAGAATCCGATGAAAATACAGGAGAAGATCTCGTTCATACCTGAAAACAGGGAGGCGGCCCGGGATGACCTGCTGGCCGGCCTGTCGGTGGCAGCCCTGGCTCTGCCTCAGAATATGGCCTATGCCCTCATCGCGGGGTTAGATCCCATCTACGGCCTCTATACCTCGATCGTGGCCATGCTGGCCGCCACCTTTCTGGGCTCATCCAATTATCTGATCATGGGCCCGACCAATATCATGGCTCTGGCCCTGGCCAGCAGTCTGGCCGGCACCGAGTTCGGCTATCTGGAGGCCGTGCTGCTCTTTACGTTCATGGTAGGTGTCTTCCAGCTTCTGATGGCCTTCTTCCGGCTGGGCGAGCTGGTCAACTTCGTATCCCACTCGGTCGTCACCGGACTCACCGCCGGTGTGGCCCTGCTGATCATGTCCGGGCAGCTGGGCAATTTAACCGGCATCGAATACGAGGGCGGCAGCAATCTGGTCCTGGAGGTGGCCGGCTTCCTCTCGGCTCTGAACGGTGTCAATATATATGCCCTGAGTGTGGGGGTCATGGTAATTGTCATCATCGCCCTGCTCAAATGGCTCAGGCCGGCACTGCCCGCCTATCTGCTGGCTTTTTCGGCCTCGGTGGTGCTGGTCTATCTGGCCGGCTGGCAGGAAAACCTGCAGGTGGTGGAGAGATTCCCCGGAGGTCTGCCCGCATTTACACCCCACAGCTTCGATCTGAGCTTTGTCACCAGCTACTGGTCCGCCGCCCTGTCGGTGGCCGTGCTGGGCTTTATTCATGTGCTGGGGGCTTTAAAGGCCATGGAGACCCACACCGGTGAGGAACAGGACTTCAACCGCGTCTTCATCGGCCAGGGCCTCATAAATATGATCTGCTCATTTTTCAGCGGCTTTGCCGTCACCGGTTCATTCACCAAGAGCTTCGCCAACCTGCAGGCGGGCGCCCGCAGCAGGCTCTCGGAGCTGGTGGCCGCGATCTCGATGATACTGTTTATCACCATGTTCCGTCCGGTGGGGGCATATATTCCCATCGCCGGTCTGGCCGGGCTGGTCATCATGGTGGCGGTGAAGATGATCGATTTAGAGGAGATTAAAAACAGCTTCATCAACCGCTTCGACGGCCTTATATTCACGGCCACATTTCTGACAACCATCTTCGCCCCCCGCATAGATTACGCCATCTACTTCGGCATGATCGTCTCCTTTTTGCTGGTGCTCAAGGAGACCAGCCAGGTAAAATACTCGCATATGGACTATGAGGAGGAGAACGGTGATTTTGTGGAGAAGGACCCCGAGGAACACGAGAACGGTGACGAGGAATACACCGTCATAAATCTGGCCGGCAATATAGTATTCAGCGCCTCCGATGATTTCAAAGAAAAACTCGATGTCAGCTTCCAGGAGGAGCAGAAATTCGTGCTGCGCATGCGCGAGGTGGAGAGCATCGATCTCACCTCGCTGAGGGAGCTGGAGAGGTTCATCGACAGGGTGCAGGATCACGGCGGTGTGGTCATAGTCTGCGGTCTGAACGAGGAGATCAGGAAGCTCTTCGAGAACTACCAGCTGGACAATAAGATAGGGGACGAGAATGTCTTCGAGACCCACGACAGCCTCTTAGCCTCGACCGAATCGGCCATCGAGCAGGCCAACGATACTGAGCTGCCCTGCGAGAACGGTGCTGATAAAGGTGCCGATGGTGAATGTGAGAATAGCGCTGAGAAAAGCGATGGTAAAAGCGATGAGAAGTGATTAAATGCCCGCGAAATGTTGAATTTGAGCCGGTTAGATTGTAAAATATATTATGGATTATGAAAAACTATGGATTATATAAAACTATGGACTATGGATGTATAGATGGATTATTCCGTTAAGCTCAATCCTGTGAGCATTTCTCAGAGATAAACAGGGGTGTCCATAGATGAATCCACCCGATGAGCTGCCCTTTTTACCCGAAAGCGCTGATGAGGTAAAAGATGATCTCGTGGCAGGATTCTCGGTGGCCGCCCTGGCCCTGCCCCAGAATATGGCCTACGCCCTCATAGCCGGCCTCGATCCCATCTACGGCCTCTATACTTCGATAGTGGCCATGGTGGTGGGAGCTGTGGTGGGCCCCTCGCGCTATCTGATCGTGGGGCCGACCAATATGATGGCCCTGGCCGTCGCCAGCAGCCTGGCCGGTGTGGAGATCGATTACTTTCAGGCCGTGCTGCTCTTCACCTTTATGGTCGGCGCCTTCCAGCTGCTGCTGGTGGTGCTGCGCCTGGGTGAGCTGGTAAATTACGTCTCCCGTTCGGTCATAAACGGCCTCACATCGGGTGTGGCCCTGCTGATAATCGTCGGCCAGCTGGGCAGCTTCACCGGTATAGATCATCCCTCCGGCTTCAATATCATCATGGATATCTATTACTTTGCCGGCAGCCTGGAAGAGGCCAATATCTATGCCTTTCTGATCGGTGTTCTGACCATAGCCATCATAGTTTTCAAGAAGATAGCGCCCTTCAGCTTTCCCGGCTATCTGATCTCGATGATAGCGGCCGTGGCGATAAGCATGGTGCTGGGCTGGCATGAGCAGGTGGAGGTTGTCGAGCACTTTCCCGGCGGACTGCCGGCCTTCACACCCTTCACACCCCGGCCGGGCTTTATATTCAACTATGCGCCGGCAGCACTGTCCGTTGCCGTGCTGGGCTTTATTCACGCCATGGGCCCTCTGAAATCGATGGAGACCCACACGGGTGAGGAGGTAGATTTCAACCGGGCCTTCTTCAGCCAGAGCATTGTCAATATGGCCTGTTCCTTCTTCAGCGGCTTTGCCGTCAGCGGCTCCTTCACCAAGAGTTTCGCCAATCTGCAGGCCGGTGCTAAGAGCAGCCTGTCAGAGATCTTTGCCGCCCTGACCATAGTTCTGTTCATAACCATCTTCAGGCCGGTGGGTGAATATATACCGATAGCCGCCCTCTCCGGGCTGGTTATCATGGTGGCGGTGAAGATGGTCGACTTCGAGGAGATCAAGGACAGCTTCCGCAACCGCTTCGATGCCCTGATCTTCGCGTCCACCTTCCTCATGACCATCCTTTCACCCCGGCTGGATTATGCCATATATTTCGGTGTGCTGGTATCATTTGTGCTCATTCTCAAGAATACCAGCTCGATCAATTACTCCCATTTTGACTATCATCAGCGCGAGAGCGAATTTTTCAAGAAGGACCTGGACGATGTTAAAGAAAATGATTATATCGTCATCAACCTCTCCGGCAATATCAACTTCAACGCCTCCGAGAGCCTCAAGGAGGAGCTGGACGAGAGCTACCAGGATGAGCAGAAGTTCATCATCCGCATGCGCGATGTGGAGAACCTGGACCTAACCTCGCTGAGGGAGCTGGAGGATTTTATAGACAGGGTCCAGGACCACGAGGGAGCTGTCATAGTCTGCGGTGTCGACGATAACCTGGAGAAGATGTTCGAGAGGTACGATCTCGATGATAAGGTGGGGGAGCAGTGTTTGTTCCCGGCCGATGACCACATCTTCTCCGCCACCGAGGCGGCCATAGATAAGGCCGAGGATATCGATCTGCCCTATGATGTGGATGAGGACGCCCCCGCCGAAAGTGGGGGGGATGATGAGTTAGACGAAGAAAAGCAGGAGTGATTTCATGACTGCGATCTCCGCTGTCAGCGAGAATAGATATAGAATTCCGGTAATGGTGGTGCTGGCGCTGGCCCTGGCTGTTCTGATGGCAGGCCAGCTTTTATTTTTCTCAGCCCCATTCCAGCCCCGGGCCCGGGCGGCAGCCTCAGCCGCCTCGCCGGAAGAGGCGGCCGGTGTGCAGATGGCGGTGAATGAGACCGATGTGATGGAGGAGAACGCACAGGAGAAGCCGGCCGAGCTCACAGCCGATATCATAGTCACACTGCTCTTCATAATCGTGGTGCTTATACTTTTTATCACCGAGCCGGTGCGGCTGGACCTCATCGCCATCTTTATTCCCGTGGGGCTGGTGGCCTTAAATCCCTGGACGGGGATAGACAGTGCCGATGCTCTCAGCGGCTTTTCCAACAGCGCCACCATCACCGTGCTGGCCATGTTCATACTGAGCGAGGGCATACAGCGCAGCGGCCTGGTCCAGATAATAGGTGATAAGGTGTCGGAGATCACAGGTCCCAGCGAGTTCCGGCAGGTGGGACTTATCACCTCGCTCTCGGGGACCATGGCCGGTTTTATCAACAACACGCCGGTGGTGGCCATCTTCATACCGATGGTCACCGACCTGGCCCGCAGCACCAATGTATCGCCTTCCAAGCTGTTAATACCGCTTTCCTATGCCTCCACACTGGGGGGCATGCTGACACTTATCGGCACGGCCACCAACCTTCTGGCCAGCGATATCTCCGGACGCCTCATCGACAGGCCCTTCACCATGTTCGAGTTCACCCATCTCGGCATCATAGTGCTCATCACCGGTGTGCTCTATTTTCTCTTCATCGGCAGGAAGCTTCTGCCCGGCCATATCAAGCCGGAAGAGGGCCTGGTCGAGGAGTACGAGATGGAAGAGTTCATGGCCGAAGTTGTGGTCGAGCAGGACTCACCCCTGGTGGGCGAGATCGTGGGCGATACGCTCTCCAGCACCGAGCTGGATATGGATCTCGTCATGATCACCAGGGACGGCGATCAGTTCATAGAGCCGCTGGAGGCCAAGAGCATCCAGCCCGGCGATCACCTCATCATCAGAAGCTCGCGCGATACGCTGCTGGAGCTGATGAACAGAGAGGGCCTGCGCTTCCGGGCCGATTACCGCGTGAGCGAGGATCAGCTGCAGGAAGAGCCCGAGGGCCAGAAGCTGATAGAGGCCGTGATACCCAGCGGATCATATTTTGCCGACCAGTCGCTCGATGATGTCAACTTCTCCCAGCGCTACGACAGCTGCGTGCTGGCCGTTAGGCGCGGCAGCGAGCTCTCGCACTCCCGCCTGGACGATATCGTGCTCCGGCCCGGCGATGTGCTGTTGATGCTCGTCAATGAATCAACGCTGGAGCGATTCCGCCGGCGCCGCGATATCACCGTGGCCCGGGAGATGGAAGAGGAGGATTACCGCCGGGAGAAGATCCCCCTGGCCCTGGCCATCATGGTCGGTGTGGTTGCCGTCGGCGTTTCCGGCATCGTGCCCATAGTCATATCGGCCCTGGCCGGTGTTCTGATCATGGTCATGACAGGCTGTGTGCGGCCGCCTGAGATCTACGAGGCGGTGGACTGGAAGATAATTTTTCTCATGGCCGGCCTGATCCCGCTGGGCACGGCCATGGAGATAACCGGCACCGCCGATTATATCGCCGGCATGTTTCTGGAGCTGGCCGGTGACCTGCCGCCGCTGGGCATACTGGCCACATTCTATCTCTTTACATCGGTCATCACCAACGTCATCAGCAACCGCGGCAGTGTGGTCATGATGGTGCCGGTGGCAGTCGATGCCGCCCTGCGCCTGGGAGCTGCGCCCTTTCCCTTCGTGCTGGCGGTGACCTTCGGTGCCAGCACCGCCTATCTCACACCCGTGGGCAACCAGGTCCATCTGATGGTCTACGGTCCGGGCGGCTATAAATTCACCGACTATCTCAAGGTGGGGCTGCCCCTGCAGCTGATTCTGACAGCCGTGATCTCCACCGGCATCTACTTCTTCTGGGGGATTTAATCCGGAGGGGATTCAATCCGGGGGATTTAAAGAATTTAAATGGAATTCTGGAATTCAAATAAAATCCCGGAATCCCGGTATTTTTAATCTCGTTGATCTCGTAAATCTCGCTGCCGTACTGCCATGCTGAGACCGCCTGCAATTGACAAATGAGCGGTGAGGAGGTATAATGTTTAGCAGTTCAGCGAGTTAAATCACCGCAGAGACGATTTAAGCCAGGGGGTATTTATTTGCAGTCGAAAAAAGAGCCTAAATGTGATGGAATAGAGAGCAGGATTAGCGAGAGAGTGATGAGCATGAAGAAGTATGAGCCCGGATCGGGCACGGAGGAGATCAAAGAGAAGTATGATCTGGACAGGGTGATCAAGCTCTCATCCAATGAGAATCCACTGGGCTGTGCCGGGCCGGCCCGGGAGTGTATTGAGGGTTTGAAGTTCAATGTGGCCCGCTATCCCGACGGCGACTGCCGGGTTCTGCGGCAGGAGCTGGCCGACTTTTACGACCTGGAGGTCGAGAACATAGTTGCGGGCAACGGTTCCGATCAGATCATAGATCTGGCCCTGCAGCTGGTGGCCCGGCCCGGTGATGAGGTGGTTATGGCCGCCACCACTTTTTCCCAGTACAGCCTCACCTGCCAGGTACAGGACCTGGAGGAAGTGAAGGTGCCGCTGGATGAAAATTTCCGCCACGACCTTAAGGCCATGAAGGAGGCGGTGGGGCCGGAGACGGCGGCCGTCTTCATCTGCGATCCCAACAATCCCACCGGGACGGCGGTTAAGGCCAGGGAGATCAGGGATTTCCTGGACTATGTCCCCTCCGATGTGCTGGTCGTCATAGATCAGGCCTACCGGGAATATGTGACAGCGCCCGATTACTTCCAGGGTCAGGGCCTGCTCGATGAATATCCCAACCTGCTGCTTCTGCGCACCTTTTCCAAGATATACGGTCTGGCCGGATTGCGCGTCGGCTACGGCCTGGGCAGTCCGCAGGTTATGGAGCATATGAACTGCATCAGAAATCCCTTCAATGTCAACAGCCTGGCCCAGGCGGCCGCGGCGGGGGCGCTTAACTGTCAGGACCACGTCGAGCGCTGCCGTGAGATGAATTCCCGCCAGCGCCTTTATTTTCAGAACCAGTTTGATAAAATGGGTATTGAATACATCCCCTCCCAGGCCAACTTCATTCTGGTCAGAACCGGCCTGAGGCCGGAGGAGGCCTTCGAGCACTTTGCCAGCCGGGGTGTGGTGGTGCGCACGACTGAATCCTTCGGCCTGGAGGGCTGGATAAGGTTCACACTGCCCCCGGATGATTGGAGCGATTTTGTGCTGGAGGCCTTCAGCGATCTGTCCCGGCTGTGAGCAGAGCAAACAGGAGAGCAGGCCGGAACAGGAAGGTTCAGAGCAATTGCAGAGCAATGAGAAAGGAGCTGTTGTGATGTGCAGCTGGCAGTTATAGACGGCATGGGCGGCGGACTCGGCGCCCGCATAACCTCCGGCTTAAGCGAGAGGCTGGCAGGCCATGAGGTGGAGATCATAGCCCTGGGCACGAATGCCCGGGCCACATCCACCATGCTGGAGGCCGGTGCCGACAGGGGCGCCAGCCGCGACAATGCCATCCAGGTCATGTGCGAGAGGGTCGATATCGTGGTGGGGCCTGTGGGCATAATGATACCCAACTCGATGATGGGCGAGATAAGCCCGGAGGTGGCCGAAGCCGTCGCCTCAACCGGAGCCGAGAGGTTTCTGCTGGCCATAGACCAGCCCCATTTTGAGCTGATCGGCACGGGGGATGAATCCCTGAACGAGCTCCTGCAGGAGCTTATCGACGCCATCGAGGAGCATATCTTGAGCTCATAATAATTTTTAATAGGATCCAGTAATCTCAACTAATTTCATCTAATTTCACCCTGCCAGGAGTGCGCAGACGAAGCTGCCTCCGAGACCACGAAGGTCCTCAAGAAAAGGGCCTTCTTTTTTATTTTGCCATTACTTTACGAATATGTACTGTAACCTGAGACTTTTTCGCAGCCGCAATGTTAAATACAGATCAGAGGAGGAGATTTCACCATGAAAACCAGACTTCTAACCAGAGCCGGACTTTTGATAGCGCTGGGAATTGTGCTGCCCTATCTTGCTCATCTCACCGGCATCGGCGGCAATATGTTTCTGCCCATGCACCTGTCACCGCTGCTGGCCGGATTTCTGGTCGGTCCCCTCTACGGCCTCATCATAGGTGCTGTGCTGCCGCCGCTCAACTTCGCCATCACCGGCATGCCGCCCATGCCGACCATGGCCTTTATGATCTTCGAGCTGGCCGCCTTCGGCCTCATCACCGGCCTCATGTATAAGAAATTCAGGGTAATAATCAGCCTGATCACAGCCATGCTGGCCGGCAGGGTGCTCTACGCCCTGGCCTTTGCCCTCCTGATAGAGTTTCAGAATCCGCTGCTCATCATCGGCGGGGGTATAGTAACCGGTCTGCCGGGAATAGTCATCCAGCTGGCCCTGATACCGCTGATAGTGAAGGTGCTGGAGAGAAGAGAGATGGCCGCCGGCCCAGAAAGGTATTGATATATTTCACCGCCCTGTGATACTATTTAGTTAGATGGAAAAGGTGAGCCGGGACTGCAGAGGAATCTGAAGAGGAATCTGAAAAGTCCGGGCTCAGGCATATCGGACTGGAGAAAGGGAGATTACGATGGCCGGTCAGAGATGGAGAGAATACGGAAACTATCTAAGAAGAAAATATGGTAATGCTGTCAGGAGGCTGCCTGTCGACATCGGGCTGGCCTGCCCCTCACTGCAGGATGAGAAGGGTGAGTCTGCGGATTCCGGCGGCAGGGGTGGCGAAAATTCCGGGAAAGAGCGGCGGGTTATATCGGTGCGCGAGCAGCTCCTCTCCGGCCGCCGCGGTTCCCAAAGCTTCACTGGAGCCGGGGAAAGCGCCGGGGGAGACGGCGATTACGGCGATATGCGCTATACGGCGCTCTTCACCAGCCCGGCGGCCACCTGTCTTCCGGCCGGTCACCTCAAAACCTTCATCCGGGAGGCCATGTCGGTCGAGGGTGTGGTCAGGATAGCCCTGGCCAGCAGGCCGGACTGCCTCAGCTACGACTATCTGCGCGAGATACAGGGCATGGTCAGAACAGTCGACAGCTCGATGGATCTGGCCCTGGAGCTGGAGCTGATCACCGTCAACTACCGGGCCCTGGACCGGGCCGGCTGTGGCTACGGGCTGGCCGAGTTTATAGATGCCGTGCTGACCGCCCGCACCTGTGGCCTGGATGTGGGAGCGGTGCTCAGGCTAGACCTCTCCGCCGATGAGGAGATAGATGTGCGGGAGAATGCCCGTGTCCTCTCGGCCCTGAGGGTCGATTATCTCAATCTCCAGGCCAACACCTCGCCCGAAGAAGAAATCTTCCGGCGGAGGCTGGAGGTTTTCCTGGCCTATCTCGATCCGGGCCTGCCCCTGGATCTTCCCGGCGGCGAGGAGGAAAAAGGCCGGCTGAGAGAGCACCTGGCCGCAGAAGGTATCAGACAGGGCCAGAAGTTCAGCTATCTGCAGGGTGAGGGACTGCAAAAATTCCCCCAATCGGGATGTGATGCCATATGAGTTTGATGCAGGCCGTGGATTTCAGCCATCTGATACTGGAGGATTTTGTCGATAGGGGTGATACTGTCCTCGATGCCACCTGCGGCAACGGCTATGATACCGCCTTTCTGGCCGGCCTGGTCGGCGGTGAGGGTACAGTCTGTGCCGTCGATATCCAGCAGGAGGCCATCGAAAACACCAAAAAGCGCCTCCGCCGCAAAAACCTGCGCCATCAGGTGGAGCTGGCCCGCGGCGATCACAGCCGGCTGGAGGAGATCTTTCCCGGCCGCCAGTTCAAAGCCGCGGTATTCAATCTGGGCTATCTGCCCGGAGGCGATAAGAACATAATCACCGAGAAGGAGACCACGCTCACCGCCCTGCGCGATGTCTTAAAGAGAATCCCGGACGGCGGTGTGCTGGTGGTCGTGGCCTATCCCGGCCATGAGGGAGGCCTGGAGGAATGCCGGGCCGTGAGGGACTGGGCCGAAAATTTAGATCCCGATGATCACAATGTGCTCCACTATCACTTTCCCAACCAGCCGAGCAACCCGCCCGAGGTCATAGCGGTCGAGTGCCGGTAGATTGGTAGATTTTACTCATCATAAATTCTTGCAGTTAATGGATGGTGCTGGTATAATGTAAATTACGATGAAATATTTTGCTGAATTATACGCAATAAGCTCTCATATCCTGTATGCTGTCAGGTTTTATAGAAGTTTACGGGAAGGTTAAGGGGGAATATGCTGCCCTATGACCTTCCGACTTTTTTAATTTAAAAAATTCTGAAAAAGCAGGTGATGATGCTCGATACATATGTTACAGCCTGCAGTAATGGTTTGCGTCATTCTAAAATCATCGCAAATTGGTATTTAATGGTTTAAAACACTTTTGCCCTCTGAATTATTATGATATAATTTAAAAAACACTAACTGTTTTCAGCAGGAGGTTATTATAGTGGCCGAACGCAGCATCAAGAGAATAGGCGAGCTCCTGATGGAGTTTGAATATATAAATAGAGAGCAGTTCGAGGAGGCCCTGGAAAAGCAGCAGGAGGATTCCGAGAAGAGGATAGGTGAACTGCTGGTGGAGCTGGGCTATATAAACGAGCAGCAGCTGGTCGAGGCCCTGGAATACCAGCTGGGCATACCCCATGCCAACCTGAATGAATACTATCTCGATCCCGATCTGGCCCATCACATTCCGGAGAATATCGCCAGGCGTCACCTGGCAGTGCCCATCGAGGTGGAGGATGAGATACTCAAGGTGGCCATGTTCGATCCCACCGATCTCATCGCCATAGATGATATTGAAAGGGTATCAGAATATAATGTCAAACCGATGATCGCCTCGCGCAAGCAGATTAACAACGCCCTGGAATGGATCTATTCCGATGACACCATAGATATAAGCAAAGTTCTGGAAGAATTTGAAGGGGACGGCGAGCAGGATGATGACTACGCCGAAGATAATCTGCGTGAAATGGTCGAGGAGGCCCCGATAGTCCGCCTGGCCAACACCATCATCAGCCGGGCCTACCAGCAGGGTGCCAGCGATATACACATCGAGCCCGAGGAGGAGTACACCCGCATCCGCTACCGTGTCGACGGTGTGCTGCACGAGGAGATGACGGCACCCAAATCATCGCACAGGGCTTTAGTCTCCCGCTTTAAGATCATAGCCGATCTGGATATCACCGAGCACAGGGTGCCTCAGGACGGCAAGATCAAGATGAGGGTCAAGAACAGCAAGATAGATATGCGCGTTTCGACTCTGCCCACGGTCAATGGTGAGAAGGTGGTCGTGAGGATACTCTCCCGCGATACCAGCCTGCTCGACCTCGATAACCTGGGCTTCTCTCAGGATAATTTAGTTCAGCTGAGAAAGCTGATCAACAAGCCCCACGGCATACTGCTTTTAACCGGACCGACCGGCAGCGGTAAGAGTACCACACTGTTTGCCTCGATCAACGAGATCAACAACCCCACGGTAAATGTGACGACCATAGAGGATCCGGTCGAATACCAGCTGGAGGGAGTATATCAGGTGCAGGCCAAACCCAAGGCCGGACTGACCTTCTCGCGCACACTGCGCTCCATACTGCGCCAGGACCCCGATATAGTCATGGTCGGTGAGATGCGCGATGAGGAGACGGCCGAGATAGCCGTCAGGGCCGCCCTGACGGGCCACCTGGTCTTCAGCACTCTCCACACCAACGATGCCGTGAGCTCTGTGACCAGGCTGGTCGATATGGGTCTGCCCCCTTATCTGGTGGCCTCATCGGTCATTGGAGTGGTGGCCCAGAGGCTGGTGCGCAAACTCTGTCCGGACTGTAAAGAGAAGACGGAGCTGACCGAAGAGGAGATAGAGTTTCTGGAGATAGACCGCAAAACCCACCGACTGGATGAAGTCTACGAGGCGGTGGGCTGCAAGCGCTGCGGCGATACAGGCTACAAAGGCCGTCTGGCCCTGCAGGAGCTATTCGAGATAGACAGCAAGATGAAGGAGATGATTACCCAGCAGGTGAGCGAGGAGAAGCTCAAAAAAGCCGCCCGCCAGAAGGGTATGAATACACTGAAAGAGGATGGTGTGAGGAAGCTCAAGGAAGGCAAAACCGATGTGGATGAGCTCATGCGCATAATATTCTAACTTAAAGCCGGGGGGATTGCATGGATCTAGAGGCTAT
>CAYXAK010000004.1:47843-52055 GCA_964462585.1 uncultured Halanaerobiaceae bacterium | reverse complement strand
TTTCAATCGACTCCTCTATTGAATTTTTATCGAGTAAATTTGTGGAAGCAAAGCCCGTTTTTTGGTTCTGAAATACTCTAATACCTATACCCTCATAATCGTCTGATTTGGGGACCTGAATATCATTCTTTTCAATTTTCACTTCCAGAGATTTATTGTGCTGATAAAACACTTCAACCTCATCCACATTATATTTATTTTGTGCTAACCCCACAGCTTCCTCACATAAATTTTTGCCTGAATCACCTGTCTCTTTACTCATCATTACTGCCACCTCCCACCATTACTTCACAGCGAATATAGGGCCCTCCTGCATCGACTTTGGCCCTCTGCATTTTGCCGCAGTATCCTCTGCCAAGGCCAAATTCAAAGTCGTCACTGACAGCATCAACGCTCTTCAGAACATCAAAAGCCTGTCCGGAAATTGTTACACCTTTTACAGGGTCGGAGAGTTCCCCTGATTCTATTTTGTAGCCCTCTGAGACATCGAACATAAATTCTGCAGTGGCATCTGCCTGACCTCCCTGACCCAGGCCGACCAGGTAGAGACCATCATCTATATCTTCGATCATCTCACTTAATTTGCTTTCACCCGGAAGTATAAAAGTATTTGTCATTCTAATCAGGGGTTCATCATTGTAGTTAAAAGCCCTGGCATTCCCCCGGGGAACGCTGTCAAACCTGGCGGCGGACTCCCGGTTATGGAGATAATTCTTTAATATCCCATCTTCAATGATTGTGGTGCGCTGTGATTTCACACCTTCATCATCAACATTGATCTGCCCCGATACCCCCTCCACACTGCCGTCATCCACCATGTTTATAAGATCACCTGCCACTTTTTCTCCCAGCCTATCTTTGACCACGGAGCCGGATTCCACAAAATCAGCTTCCACCGTATGGCCAATTGCTTCGTGAGCCAGGACTCCTACAAGCGCCGGATCCAGGATAACTTTGTATCTGCCGCCGCTCACCTGTTTGGCACCAAGTTTTCTGTTGAGCTTTTCAATGACTCTTCCTGCCAGTTCATCAAGACTCTCTTCTGCAAATAATTTCTGCCAGCCTCCCGTAACAGCACTGCTGACCCGTGTTCTTTCTCGCTGACCATCGGCCATACCAAAGGCAGTTAAAGATACATCTGATTTTTGATCTTTAATATGTGCTCTGGCTCCATCAGATGTAAAAATATATTTTTCATTTTGATATTTAGTATAGCTCACTACACTGCCGATTACGTTATCCCCTGATTCCCGCACATTTCTCTCACAGTTAAGTAAATCCTCCATCTTTTGCGACATCGGCGGGTCATTTTCCTCCCCGGCTCCGGAGGTTATAAATTCCCCTTCAGCCATTTCTGCTTCCGCCAGAGTATCAATTTTATCCTGTTTGATTTTCCCCGCTTCCAGTGCTGCCTGCTCCGCCTCTTTTACAGCCTTATTTATTGCACTCTGAGAAAGTTCTGAAGTGGAAACAAAACCCCAGCAGCCATCTGCTAAAACTCTGACTCCCAGTCCTGCCAGTTGAGAATTGTCAGCCTCTCTTAGATCACCATTTCTAATTTTAAAACTGCTCATTTTACGGGCGTGATATCGCAGCTCAGCATGGTGCTCGGTTTTTTCAGCAGCTTCCTCCAGCTTTTTTAACATGAAATTATCCTCTCCTTTAGATAATTATTCTTCAATATAATGCAGAGCTTCTGCAGGGTCCATTTTAGCGGCCTTATAGGCCGGATAGATACAGGCCAGAACTACAACAACAAAGCCCAGGGCAAAACCAAGAAATACATTGTTTAAGTCAAAGAGCGTATATAATACCGGCTCCATAAAACCGGCAAGATGTCTGGCCGTCTCCTCAAACATATCGCCAAACATCTCCAGGTGAATTCCCGTCTCTGAATAATAGTAAGTGAGCAGACCGCCGATTACAGCCCCCAGTAAGCTGCCCAGAAGGCCCAGGAAAGCTCCTTCCAGCATGAAAATCTTCATTATATCCTTTTCCCTCATGCCCAGGGCAGCCATCATGCCTATCTCGGAAATTCTCTCCCTTATAATCATTGTCAGGACGGAGATTATAATTATCGCTCCCATCATGATAAACATAACATATACCACCAGCAGAAGATCTGATACCTCATCATATAGCTGTATAAAGGGATCACCTTCACTCCAGATCAGTGTGGAATAATTTTCAGCTCCTTCCGCCAGCATCAGATTTTCGATCTCTGTCTGCAGAGCTCCAGCGGCATCAGGTCCGGGGCCGAAGACCATCATCTCCGTCACCTCGTCCTCCAGCCAGAGCATTTCCCGGGCGGTCTCCAGGGGAAGATAGAAGAAGTTGTCATCCAGCTCTGCCACATTGGATTCCCTGACACCTGTGATTTGAAATGTTCTTCCCTGCAGAGATCCATAGGAGTCAGCGAACAAAATTGTCACACTATCCCCGAGTTCTTTCGATATGGTTTCAGATAATCCGGAGCCGATAGCAATTTCATTTTCCGCTTCCGGAATTCTGCCGCCGATAATCTCTTCTTTCATGACTCCATCTTCTGCCTCTCTACCCATATCACTCCCCACAGCCAGCATTCTGACCAGCTCACCATCCACACCAGCCATAGCCCCAAATCTTATTCGAGGCAGAACATAATTTACTTTCTCAAGCTCCTCAATTCTGTCAGCCATCCTCTCCGCCCCCTCTCCCTGGAAACCAGTGAGGGTGTAATCCAGAGGAAGCAGCCTTTCCCTCAGCTCATATTCCTGATGTGCAATTCTTACGTGGCCAAAACTGTTATCTATATAAATGCCAAAATTGGAGATGTTGAAGCCCTCCATAAGTCCCCGGGAAAAAATTACTATCACAACCACCGTCGTTATAGCCAGAACGGCTATAATGGTCCGGGATTTATTGCGATTGAGGTTGCGCCAGGCAATTTTAATCAGCTGCACATTTTCCCCTCCCCCGAAATTTTGAGAGAACTTTACCTGTGGTGGATAGCATCTGCTGGGTTCTTGCCTGAGGCCCAATAGGCGGGTACGATGCTGGCCAGAATAGCGATAACAACTACAATAATGAAAATGAGGGGAAAGGTTGAAAGATTCCATCCCCCATAAAGTGTGCCGGCCAGAGGAAGGCCCAGCCCCTCCATATCCAGGAGGAAGGTCTCCAGGTCAATACCAAAAGTCCTCAGCAGAGCTACACTTATCCCTCCCAGAACCAGGCCAGCCATCCCGCCAATTACACCTATACCAGCTGCTTCCAGCATGAACACCCGCACAATTTGACTTCTTTTCAGTCCCATGGCTTTCATCATCCCGATCTCTTCAACTCTCTCCAGAGCGGCCAGGACGAGTGCACTGATAATACCCATTGCTCCCACGATCAAAAAGAGGGCCAGAATAAAGTAAATTTCAACATAGCCGAAGACCTCAATTGCAGTCAGGAATCCACTGGCCTGCCTGTAGGAAAGCGCCGCCAGCCCGGCTTCACTTAAGCTCTCGTTCAGCTTTTCGGCCCTGGACTGGGCCTGAGCTCTGTCTTCCAGGCGGACCATCAGCTGACTCATTCTATCCTCTTCTAAACCGAGCGCCGCTGCGGCCTGTTCCCGATCGACCAGAACAGTATCAATATTCATATCGGGATGCGGCACCGAAAATATTCCCCTCACTTCACCCTGGAGTGTATTGAATGATCCCTGTTTGTCCTGAAAACGCAGTGTGTAAAGATCACCCACCTCCAGATCGAAAAACTCCGCCAGACGATCACCTATCACAACTCCGGTATCACCGGGCTGTAAAAACTCACCCTTTATCAGATACTCCCTGTGTCTGAACACATCATCCATACTGCCCGGTTCTATCGAACGCACCAGAACGGGATAATCATATCTGCCTGCAATAAAATCAGCATTGAAATCCAGCACTGCTGTCAGGGCGGAAAATCCCTCCAGACTTCGAATTTCTTCCAGCAGCTCATCCTCGGGCACAAAAGTTTCCTCTAGGGGCAGTTCCCGACCGTCATCCAGCTCGGTCAGAAACTCCGAGCGCCCTATCATGATATGAGGTGTCTCAAAATCGATGATATTTCCAAAAGAAATATCAAACATGCCTATCATGAAGGATTCCAGGAAAATAAATGACATCACCGCCACCATCAAAATGCCTGCGATCATCAGTGTTCTTTTTCTGCGACGGAATAAGTTGCGGAAGGCAATCTTAA
>CAYXAK010000004.1:0-47743 GCA_964462585.1 uncultured Halanaerobiaceae bacterium | reverse complement strand
GCTCTAATCTTTGCCCGCTCTTCTATGTTTGATCCAATCAAGTCAGAGGTCTTTTAACAAAATATTCAGGCAAACAGCCAGAAGGCCGGGGATAACCGCTGAAAGGATGGCCGGCAAACCCATATAGATACAGCTCGAGCTGGCACGGCATTTTTGGGTTGGATAGATTAAAAAATTAATGGTATAATTAAGAAAGGCAGATGCTTCAGGCGAAAATAACCAATCAAAAAATTAAGAAGGATATGGTGGTGAATTTTTTGCGAGAAACTCTTATAGCCTTATTATCACTTGGGCTGATAGCTTTTATCTTATGGGGAATTATAGGGAAAACCAGTGAAGAAGATGGTTTGATCAATAAATTAAGAGCTATTTTTGGTGATTTATTTTAATATCATAGAGGTGGAAGATGCCAAATATTATTACTACGATCTCTAACTACAAATTAAAATACTTTCGCCAGGATCTTACCGCTGCCCTGGGTGTGGCGGCTATAAGCCTCCCGCAGGTGATGGCTTTTGCCCTGCTGGCAGGCCTTAACCCCATCTATGGTTTATATACCTTTATCGTTTCCAATATACTGTTTTTTATAACCGGCAGCTCTAATTATATGATCGTAGGGCCCACCAACATGGTTTCAGTAACCATTGCCAGCAGTCTTAATGCCATCGGTGCCGTAACACCGGATAATTATCTGCAGTTTGTCATACTTTTGACCTTTTTAGTGGGAGCTTTCCAGGTGGTTCTGGGTTTGATCAAGATAGGTAATCTGGTAAACTATATTTCCGATACGGTGATTATCGGTATCACCACCGGTGTATCCTTTATAATTATTTCCGGGCAGCTGGAAAATTTGCTGGAGATAGAAATACCGGCCGGAAGCGGCAATGTAATCAGCAATATTTTAAATCTCATCAATAACATTGAGCAGACCAATTTTTATGGTCTGGCTATGGGAATATTCACAATAATAGCAGTTCTTTTATGCAAGAAATATTTTCCCCGCCTCCCCTCCTATCTTGCGGGAGTTATTGCAGCGATAATTTTGGTGATTATATTTGACCTGCATCAATATCTGGTGATTATAGGGAGCATCGATGCTTCGCTTCCTCCCCTCCGGATACCTCGATTTGACCTGCAGGCTTTTCGAATTTTGAGCAGCTCAGCTTTATCAATTGCAATATTAGGCTTTACCCAGGTGCTATCCATAGTCAAAATAATGGAAGAAAAAACCGGGGAGATCACTGATCTCAACAGAGAATTTATAAGCCAGGGATTTATAAATATGGGCGGTTCCTTTTTCAGCAGTTTTGCCATCACAGGTTCTTTCTCCCGATCATTTACCAATGTAGAGCTCGGTGGCAAAACCCGTTTTACAGCTCTTATGGCAAGCATGACTGTACTCATCTCTGTAATCCTTTTCTCCCGACTGGTGAGCCTGATACCGATCTCCAGTCTGGCTGCTGTTGTCATATTGGTGGCGGTATCTATGCTCGATATAGAGGAAATATTAAAATGTTTTTCCACCACCAGAGCTGATGCCATTACATTTTTGGTCACTTTTACCACCACAGTTCTTACTCCCAGACTGGATTTTGCCATCTATGTAGGAGTCATCGTCTCGGCCGTAATCGTGTTAAGAAATACAAGTGATATAAATTACTCTCATCTATCCCTTGAAGAGGAAGAGGAAGAGGTTTTCACCGAGGAAGAAGATATTGAAGAAGTTAAAGAGGATGATTATATCGTCATAAATCTATCGGGGACCCTGCACTACAATACGGCAGAAAACTTGAAGGAAGAATTGACCCAGAGTTATCTGCCCGAAAAAGTTTTTGTCATCAGGCTGAGAAGGGTTGAAGATATAGACCTTACAGCAGTTAAAGAGCTGGAAAAATTCGTCGACAGGGTCCAGGAAAATGGTGGGGAAGTTATTTTAGCAGGATTAAATCAGCAAAAACGCGAGATTTTCGAACAGGCGGGGCTCCTGCAAAAAATAGGTGAGGAAAATTATTATACGGAAAAAGAAAATATCTTTAGCTCCACCAAAAAAGCCATAGAAAAAGCTGAGGAAAAAGTGAATAATGATGAATAATAGGTGCCGGATAAAATTACATATGAGGTGTTAGCGATGAAGAATCTCAACAATAACCAGGACATAATATTAAACGGCAGCATCATTAAATCAGTTCTGATTTTAGCAGGGCCGATAATGATAAACAATATGGTGCAGGCAGTATATAATCTTACCGATACATTTTTTGTCAGCCAGCTGGGTTCACTGCCGATGGCTGCCATGACACTGGCCTGGCCCGTCGTCTATTTTTTTCTGGCCATAGGAATAGGTATGAATATAGCGGGAACTTCTCTAATAGCACAGTACATTGGAGATGGCAGAAAAGAAGAGGCAAGGCAGGTTTCAGGCGAGCTGATCTCCATCTCATTTATTCTCTCGCTCATCATGGGGCTTATAGCTGCAGTTTTCACCCCCCATATAATCAGCTTCATGGGGGGAGAGGGGGAAGTTCTGAGGCATGGAGTGATCTTTTTGAGGATTATGATGGTGGGTATGCCCGGGCTTTTTTTATTTCTGGCCTATTCTGCCATTCTCCAGGGGCAGGGCGATACCTTTACACCGATGAAACTGAAGCTGGTCTCGCTGGTCCTAAATATAGTTCTCGATCCCCTGCTCATATTTGGCCTTAATTTTGGCATCGCCGGAGCGGCCATTGCCACCATCTTCTCCCGGGGAATATTTGCTCTCTATGGCCTGAAAACTCTCACAGATTATTCCCCCGACAGAATACAGATAAGGCTGGCCGATTTAAAACCCGGCACCAAAATGCTCAAACTGTTCAAAGTAGCCCTCCCCAACTGTATAGGCCAGTCGATGGAAGCCTTCGGTTTTATATTTCTGAATATGTTTATCATCGCCTACGGAAATGAAACCATCGCTGCCTTCGGCATAGGTAACCGCATCTCTTCATTTACGCTTATGCCCGCTATGGGGATCGGCACAGCTCTTGCCACGGTGGTGGGGCAGAATCTGGGAGCTGACCAGATACTGCGCGCCCGCAAAGCAGTTAAGCTCAGCGCCTTGATTTCAGCGCTGCTGCTGGGTGCCACAGGACTGGCCTTTTTCAATTTCATCCCCACCCTGACAGGTTTTTTCACCGGCGAGGAGGTCGTATATAATCAGACTGTCGATTATCTGCAGCTGATAATCCTTACACTTCCCCTGATGGGTTTCTTCCAGGTATTTATTGGAACATTCCAGGGTTCAGGACATACCGTCTATGCCATGATAATGATGGTGGGCAGGCTCTGGCTTATGCGCATACCATTAATCATCTTTTTCCGCACTTATACCGATCTGGGACCGACAGGTGTCTGGTATGCCATGATATTGAGCAACCTCTTTGTTTCTCTGCTGGGACTTGCCATCTACTTCGCCCGCACCTGGGAGAGTAAAGTCATCAGAGATGAAAAACAGGTGCAAAAAGCGCCGGGGAAAGAGTATATAACAAAATAATATTCCCCTTCCCACTCAAATATAGTAAATTATTAAAAAATTCGGAGATAAGTGAACCCCCGAAAAAAACTCTTTACTGCAGCTACTGCACTGATGAAAACGGTGAGCTTCTGCCCCGGGAACAGATTCAGGCCGGAGTAGCAGAGTGGCTGAAAAGTCTCACACCTGATGATGAAGAAACAGATTATATGAAAAGGGCGGATTATTATTTGAAGGCGAGCCCTGCCTGGGCTGAAGACTGATATATTTAAATACTTGAAATTCGAAATTCAAACACAGTTTAAGCGCTGATTGAAAGCAGACAGGCAGTCCGTGTATAGACTGCCTGTCTGCTTAAAAGATATTTTAAGTATTGCAAGTATTGCAAAAAACAAACTCATGAAATTCAGTCTTATTCCGGTTTGAAATATGTATTTTGAAAAGGGGAATGAAAATTGAATGCTGATATCAAAGTTAAAAACTATAAAAAATATTTTCTGCTGGCTGCTCCTCTGGTGATAATGCTGACAGTTTACATAGTGCTTACTCCGCTGGTGCAGAGATTCGGCACCGCCAGGGGGCTTCTTTATGGCTATCTCTTTTACTGGGGATTTTGGGGGATCATTTTTCCCCTGTGGACGGTAGGCCTGAAGGGATTTGCGAAAATGTTCTCCGCCACTGCAGAAAATATTGGAAAGGCAGGATGGCTGCTGCTGGGTATGCCAGTCATCATCTATCCGGCAGTTTCACTGCCCGAGATCTGGCCCGAAATAACTCTAACATTAGTTCTGCTTTCAATACCATTGGCTCTGATAAACGGCACTCTGGAGGAACTTCTCTGGCGTGGAACCTATATAACAGCCTTTCCAGAAAAATTATTTCCCGGTTACATCTTTCCTGCTGTCGCATTTGGCATCTGGCATGTGGCACCTTATGCTGCCATGCCCGATTTCGGAGCAGAAGGTGCAGTAATCGCGACAATCGGTGGTACATTATTTGGCCTCTGCTGGGGCTGGGCAGCCTGGAAGAGTGGTTCTATAAGGCTGGCAGTTATCTCTCATATACTGGCAAACTTCCTGGCTCTGGGCGCTCTGAGCTTTATGGGATAATCCGGAAAATGGCCTGCCCGCCGATTCAAACTTAAAAAGAAATTATTTTAACTATCAAAATAAAAAACCACTCTTTTAGGGATTCAGAGTGGAGATGCATTAAAGGGATTGGGCATAAAAATGGTGCGCCCGACAGGATTCGAACCTGTGGCCTACGGATTAGAAGTCCGTTGCTCTGTCCGGGCTGAGCTACGGGCGCAGATTTAAAATTATTATGCTGTGAAGGATGAACTCAAATCTTCGACAGTATATACTATACAATAAAACAGGCTTCATGTCAAGAGGCTCATCCAGAAAAAAACGGCACAAAAATCCAGCACTGCACCTCAGTCCGGTTAAGCTCAGAGATCCTCCACCAGCTCCAGCAGCTTCCTGGCCCTGGCCGCCACCGGTGGATCTATCATCTCACCGTCGACAGAGGCCACGGACCTGCCCTGCTCTTCAGCTTCCTCGAAAGCCTCCACTATGCGGCGGGCCCTGGCAATCTCCTCCTGCGCCGGTGTAAAGGCCTCGTTGATAGGGCCCAGCTGAGCGGGATGGATGGCCAGCTTGCCGTCAAAGCCCAGATCGCTCATCTTTTTGGCCTCTTCTTTCAGTCCTTCGGTATCCTCTATGTTGACGAAAACAGCGTCGAGGGCCAGCTGCCTTTCCGCTTTGGCCGCCATCATCAGGCGCGAGCGAGAATACTGCAGCTCATCACCCTCTCTCGTGCGCCGGGCGCCGATATCAAGTGTGAGATCTTCTCCTCCCAGCGCCGCACCTGCCACGGCGCTTGAGGCCCTGAGCAGCTCATGCACGTTAATGATGCCCCGGGCTGTCTCTACATTGAGAATAAAATAGATATCCTCATCGCCGCATGTAAAGTCCCGGTCTGCCAGCCCGGTGAGGATGCCCTCAAGATGCTGTATCTGCTCGGGACGGTCTACTTTGGGAAACATGATGCCATCCAGATTTTGTTCCACGATGGCCTGACAGTCCTCGCTCCCCAGCCCGGTGCCGGGTCCGTTAACACGCACCAGTACTTCCTTATCGAGCGCATCACTGTCCAGAGTTTCAAGCCTCTCTCTTACCATCCTGCGGGCTATTTCCTTTTGATCCAGGGGCACACCATCTTCCAGATCCAGTATGACAGCATCTGCCCTGACTTCCTCCACCTTGCTCAATATTTTCTCATTATTGCCGGGCATGAAAAGAAGCGAGCGCATGAGCATCTTATCTCTCACGCTCCTCTCTCACCGGACCGAAATTTTCCTCCAGCAGCAGCCTGATCCTGCGCAGCGCCCGGGCCCTGTGGCTGATCTCATTTTTGGCCTCTGTGCCCAGTTCTGCCATGGTCTGGCCCAGATCGGGCAGATAAAAAAGAGGATCATAACCGAATCCCTGCTCACCTCTGAATTCATCTATAATCAGACCGCGGCATATTCCCCGCACGGTCTGTTCGCTGCCGCTGACGGGATCACATAGTGCTGCCACGGTGACAAAGCGGGCGGTTCTCTCTTCTAAGGGCACACCTTCCAGTTTTTTCAGCAGATGACGGTTGTTGTCCTCATAGCTGGCATCCTCACCGGCAAAGCGGGCTGAATAGATGCCCGGCCTGCCCTCCAGGGCATCGACCTCCAGACCGGTATCATCGGCAAGTGTGAGCAGACCGCTCTTTTCCATGCCCGCTCTGGCCTTGAGCAGAGCATTTTCCTCCAGTGTCTCACCTGTCTCCTCAACATCCAGCTCTATATCCAGATCCCCGGGGGAGAGGATCTCTATATCGAGATCGGAAAACTTATCCCTGATTTCAAGCACCTTATCGGCATTGCCGGTGGCCACGAAAAGCTTTTCCCGAGATTGTGTCATGTTTTCAGCCCCAGGGCTTCTTTCTGACCGGTGATCAGCTGCTGTATGCCCTTCTCGCCCAGCTCCAGCATCTCATCCAGCTGCTTGCGGGTATATGGTGATTCCTCTGCTGTACCCTGAATCTCGACAAAATTTCCGCTCTCCGTCATAACCAGATTCAGATCGACATCAGCGCTGGAATCCTCTTCATAACAGAGATCGAGCACTAATTCATCATCGACTATGCCTACACTGGTGGCTGCCAGAAATTCGGAGATAGGCGATTTCTGCACTATATCCTTTTCTTTCATATATTCAACAGCATCACACAGGGCCACAAAACCGCCCGTGATGGCAGCAGTGCGGGTGCCCCCATCGGCCTGGATAACATCACAGTCGATCCAGATTGTCCTCTCGCCGATCTCTGAAAGATCGAATACAGCCCTGAGCGATCGGCCTATAAGCCTCTGTATCTCTTTGGTCCTGCCGCTTATCCTGCCCCGGGCGGCAGCTCTGGTTGTCCTGTCATGAGTTGAGCGGGGCAGAAGCGAATATTCAGCGGTCATCCAGCCCCGGTCCTCACCTCTGAGAAAGTAAGGTACCCCATCTTCAACGGAAGCGGTGCAGATGACGCGGGTATCGCCCGTGGAAATGAGCACAGATCCCTCGGCATATTTGGTGTAGTCTCTTTCTATTTCGATAGTTCTCAGTTCTTTTTTGCTGTCTTCACTTGCTTCAGTCACAGGCTGTTTACCTCCTTATATCTATATCCATAATTCAATATCTAATCCTCATCCCTGTCTTCGATTTCAACTTCAAATTCTTCTTCATCTATCTCCTCATCCATCTCTTCATCCCTGACAATATCTGCAGTAAACCTGTAGGCAGCGGTGAGATCCATATGTCCTGCCAGGCTCTCGACCTCCTGCCCTTCAACCCGGAAGACCACCTCTTCAATCTCAGGCAGCACTGTCATTGTATTAACAACTGAATAGATTGTCAAACGCTCACCTGCACTTCCACCAGCGTGGTTAAGACGCCAGGTTTCATTGAAGTTGACTGTCAACCGCTTATCCTCGCGCTCGTGTTCCAGGTCAACTATCTGTGTACCCTCGGGCATGGTGGCGGAAAGCTCCTCACTCACAGGGCCGGCAATGAGCTCCTGCAGCACATTATAATAAAAATTATCACCGGCCACCGTGCGGCTCTCGGTTTCCAGGTACATGGCATCAGGGGTGGCAAAATAGAGCTCTACTTCATGATCAATATCGGGATCGACAGGTGGTGCGGGTTCCCGCAAAAACATATATAGACCCGCTGCCAGTATTAACAAAAGCATGCCCGCTGCTAACTTCTTTCTGTCCGGATCAGACAAAGCCATTTATTCCACCCCTTCCTGATTGCTGTTGAGGTAAGATTTGATACCTTCCACAGCCGCCTCAGCTGCTTCGCGCCTGAACTCATCCTGAGCCAGCAGCTCGGCCTCCTCCGGGTTGGACAGAAACCCGATTTCCAGCAGAGCAGAAGGCATCTCCGTATCTCTGATCACCGTGAAATTGTCGGACTTAACTCCTCTATCTGAAAGGGGCAGCTCAGCGACCATTATGTCCTGAAGCTCACGGGCCAGCTGATAGCTGTCACCTTCACGGCCGGGGGCAATATAAGTCTCCATCCCCCCCACGCTGTTGCGATGGGCTGCATTGGAATGAACACTCACAAAGAGGCTGGCATTGGTATTATTGGCTATCTCCACCCGGTCGGAAAGGCTGACAAATTGATCACCGCGTCTGGTCATCACCACATCATAACCCGACTCCTGCAGCATCTCCGACATGTATTCCGAAATAACAAGGGCAACTTTTTTCTCCTCCAGACCGCTGGCAGCAACGGCTCCAGAGTCGAAACCTCCGTGACCGGGATCTATAACAATCAAACCTTCTTCCCTGTCAGGCACATCTCTCTCCACAGCAAGTGATATCCTGTCAGTGCGCTCCGAGGAGTGAACCTGATAACCATAAAACTCGCTTAATTCTAGAACTATCCTGAGCACATCATCTTCTTCCCGGCCGTAACGGCCCATTCTGATATCCTCGATAAAACCCGGTTTTTCCGGCAGTTCTACTTCATCCTCACCTCTGTCCAGATTACGAATATCTACAGCCAGCCGGTCCGGGTTTTTAAAGTGCTTAACTTCGTAATCTACGTGACCGGAGAGTCCTATATCAAATCCATAGCTGCCAGGCTGCTCTGAAAGCTCCAGGCTTCTAAGCTCATTGGCAAAGGTGATTTCATGCAGAAATTTACCATCCTCGACCGGCTGCATATCCCAGCTGTAGCCGCTGTCTTCCTCCAGCTCGGCCACCAGCCTGGTTGTATCAGAATCAAATTTGGAGCTGCGGATGGTAGATATCATCTCACCATCTACATCCAGTTCTTCAGGTATATCCTCAGCTCTTTCTGTGTGGAGCATATTGACAACCAGACGGGCGGGTTCGGGCAGTGTAAATATCTCGGGGCTTATTTCATTATTGGTCACAAAAGAGAGCATATTTTCATCATATTCCAGCTCGCTCACCCGGGTTCGTTCGGTGGGGTGAAAGACGAGCCTCTCTTCTTCCTCGACATTTTTCCTGCTTAAAAAGGCATCATCTTTGAGATCCATCACCACTCTCAGCACGGCGGGATCGTATTCAAACTGGCTTAAACGAACATCCTCAACATAGGGATTGTCATCCAGATCTACATCGATATCGCTCTTCATAATTTCAGGGATATCGACAACCAGGCGGCGGGGATTTTCAAAGAGGCTGATCTCCGGCTCCGGCAGCTCATCATTGGCCTCAATATTCAGTTCATAGTCCTCTGTCCAGGAAATATCGACCAGCCTGGGCAAAAATTCCAGGACCAGGTTGCCGGCTTGTTCACTGATACCACCATCACGCTGGTAGGGCAGATCTTCGGGGCCTGAGATGAGTACTTGCAGGCGTGATTCCTGGGGTGACTCACGCACCCTGATGTTGAAATTTCGGTTGGAGGCGTTGTCAATAAAATCGTCGGACAGCGAAGCTTTATCTATCTCAATCAACATCTCCCCATTATCGGTCTCACTCACTCGGTAGGGGGTGATCTCGTCCAAATCAAAAACCATTCTTCTCTCATTGGCTGTCCAGTATATCTCATGCAGCCGGGCTTCCGGCTGATATATGTAGAGTGATTCCTCCTGGGCTGAAGCCACCTGTCGTTCGATGAGATAACCGAAGGAACTTACCACCTCACCCAGAGGAACATAACCTGTCTCATCTACAAGGCGCGGCGGTGCCGGTGTTTTTGTGGTGGTGCTTTCCGACTGCAGATAGGGACTTCCCATCATCAGCCGCACGCTTTTATCCCCGCGCTCTAAATCTATCATCTCCAGCGAGGGTTCCCATTCCAGCTCAGCCCCCATTATCTCGGCCAGCTCCCTGGCAGAAACCAGTGAATGGCCATTATCTGTGACGGGATCGAGCTCTCCCGTCACCTCCTCTCCCTGATAATAGATCTCGGGAGGTGAAATCGCTCCCAGACTGCCGGCAGCTGCCAGCAGCAGAGCCATAAAAAGGGACATTATTATAAGATATGTGCGGGTTATATTCAGTTTGCCGCGATCAGCGGTATCGACCCGGTTCATCACATCCCCTCCTCGGGAATTTCGTATGCTATATCCGCTGCTATATGTAAAGATCGAGCATCAAACCCCTTATCTCATCTATTTTGTGGACCACTTCCAGAGCATCAGACTGAGACTGGAGAAAACCCTGCTGCAGCTCCTCCAGCTTGCGGTCGATCTTCTCTATGATGGTATATGTCTTGAGATTGCCGCGGTTATCCCAGCTGTGAGATTTTCGGGCCCGTGCAACTTCCTGCTGGATAAACCTGAGGAACTCTTTGACACTCTGCTTATACCTTTTCATGTCTTCTTTCTCCATACTTCTCTTGAGGCGGGCCCCGTTCTCATCGACTCTATCCATGAGTTTGTCCAGTCTTTCACGTATTTTCTCCTTCTCCACCTTCTCCAGATGGGATCTGAAGCTGGCCCCGGCACGGCTGCTTGATTGAACATTATCACCAGCACCTCCAGTAGAGGTTGAGCGGGCACGGCCGCTGTTTTCGATTCTTCTGTTCTTATCTGCGATAGAAAATCACCCCGCTGCTCTGAGATAAAAATTGTCCAGGAAAAGCCCTGTCGAAAAACAATCTGATCACCGGTGTTTATATAATTAAATCCGGACCGGCATTTCTCCTGCCTGTCCGACCATATCGACGATATTTCGCACCTCTCATAAATGAGAGCAATCTCCGCTCAGGCCGGAATTGTTTGCAGGACTAATCCTGATAGCGCCTGTTAAACTCCTCCACTCTCATGTTGTAATCCTCGGCCATCTCATTAAAATCATCGACCCGACGGTTGACATCAAATATCTCCAGAGCTTTGAGCACACCAAAGGCAATATAAAAAGGCAGAGCATCGCTGCTCTCATCCCTGGTCAGGGCCATACCCAGTGCTGCCGCCTCACCGGCCAGAAACAGAGCCCCCCTGGGCCACCAGCTGTCAGCATAGGCATGTCCCAGTGAGGGAACGGCCAGGCCGCGCAGTGTGGCCTGGCGGTTCGATTTAATGTCCAGCTTATCCAGCTGGCGCTCTGCCGGCTCCATATACTGCAGCTCCCAGTAAGCATCTGTATTGAGCAGATCCCGGTTGCCCTCCAGATAGTCGACGACCTTTCTGCCCCTGTTATCCTCCCGGACCACTTCGGCCCCGGCTTCCAGCAGTGTGAATATCACCTCTTCACTGGCGGTATTCTCAGCGGCCAGCATTAAGGGGGTAATGCCCAGCCTCCCTGCCCTGTCAGCATCAGCGCCGGCTTCCAGAAGCAGTGAAAACAGCCCGGCCCTGTCGCTCTTTTCAGCCAGGATCATAAGAGGCGTATTGCCCCTGTTATTGGCCATATCCGGGTCAGATCCTGCATCCAGAAGTTCAGCAATCAGGTCATAATCGGGGCGTCTTTCCTGCAATGCAAGATGCAGCGCCGTATTCCCATCTCTATCGGTCTGATCGATATCCAGTTCTGTTCTGGCTGCCAGCCTGGCAACTTTTTCCCTGGCTGAAGGTCCGGTTACGGCTTGATGCAGCACTCCCTTTTTCTCCCGGTCGACAGCCTCTATATCTGCTCCCTCTTTCAGCAGATGGGTCATAATTTCAACCTCGCCATTGTGAGCGGCAGCTAAGAGCAGGGGAGTCTGTCCCAGGTTATTCCGGGCCTCCAGATTCGCACTCCTCTCCAGAAGCAGTGAGATAATATCGACATTCTTGCTGTTTTTTGCCGCAAAATGCAGGGGGGTGTTTCCACTGTTATCACTGATCCTGACTGAAGCACCCGCATTCAAAATTCTGCGCAGCAGAAAAGGCGATGGATCCCCCTCCAGCAGAATCATCAGAGCCGTTCTGCCCTCCGGGCTGCGCTGGTCCGGTCTGGCCCCGCTGCCCAGCAGTAACTCGACTTTTTCCCTGCTGGAGGAGGCGGCAGCGCGCAGCAGCGGTGTATAGCCCTCATCTGTGGTTATATTGATGGCAGCACCCCGGGCTATCAGCCTCCTCGTCACCGATGTCCTGGGGTTTTCTCTGACTGCGTGATAGAGTGCAGTCCTGCCCCTGTTATCCCTTCTTTCCATGCGGGCACCATAATCAAGTAGCAGATCTATAACCCTGGCATCGCTGTTTTTTGTAGCAGCCAGCATCAACGGTGTCTTTCCAGCTTCATTCTGTTGGTTTACATCAGCCCCTTCTTCCAGAGCCTGCCTTATCTCCGAATAGCTTCCTCTTTGAACAAGATTCAGAAAATCTGATTCTGCCTGCAGAGAACCACCTCCGGCCAGGGCCAGAATCAGGCAGGAGATCACCGCCATCTTCGCGAATTTTTTAAGCACGGTTGGACACTCTCCTCATTTTATAATATGAATATGAAAATACCCATTAAATCACTTTACCGGTAATAGTTATATTTCTGGATCGAGGCCTGAAAAACCTGCACGGCGGACATATATTTTATGTGAGGGGTGAAAAATATTGATATCAGGTAGAAAGAACCCATACTCTGCCAGCCTGCAAAAACCGCAGGTTCTGATCAGCGGATGTCTGATGGGCAAAGATTTCAGATATGACGGTGAGATCATATATTCCTGTGCTGTCGAGATGCTGACACGTCATCTGCATTTAATACCTATATGTCCGGAAATAGAGATCGGCCTCTCCTCTCCCCGCCCGCCGATAAAGCTGCTCAAAAGAGGCGATGAAAGGTTTCTCTTTCAACCAGCCAGCGGCAGATTTATGCAGCGGGAGATCAGGGCCATCTCACTCCACCACCTCCGCCGAAATCAGAATCTGGCGGGATTGATCTTAAAAGAAAAATCCCCCAGCTGCGGACCGGATGAATGCAAATACTTCCATCCCGGCGATGATGTTCCTGCGGGCAGAACAGCGGGGATTCTGCCCCGTCTGGCCGCAAGACACAGACCATATCTGCCCCTGATCTCGGAGATTGAAATCAATGATGGAAAAAGGCTTTTCTATTTCCTGGTCCGGCTGGGGGCGCTTCACGCCTGGCAGAAGCTGCGGGCCAATTTTTCCGTAGCTGCCCTGCAGAGATTTCAGGCAGACTATAAACTCCTTCTTCTGGGCTTCAATCCTGAAGCCACAGACAAAATGGGCCGGCTTATCGCAGAGCAGAAAAAATATGACCGCTCTCGTCTTCTGAGAGAATACAGGAATATGCTGATGGAGTGCCTGAATGGACAATTAAGCCCTTCTCGCTGGAAAAATGTGATACTTCACGGCTATGGCCATCTATCCGGCCAGATATCTGAAAGTGAGAAGAAAAACTTCATGGAGCTGCTGGATGATTTTGTGGAGGGTAAAGCTCACTGGACAGCCATACATGATCAGCTGCTGGAGCTGGCAGAGATCTATGATAATGAATATCTCAGATCACAGAAGTTTTTGCGTCCAGTACCCCGCCGGTTAAAAGAGGATATGAGGGAATGCGGTATATATATCGATCCTTTCTCCAAAAGATAATCCCGGCCCAGAACTGCGGGGCCGGGATTATCTACTGTCGCTTCCAATTAAATTTACAGCTTTTTATCCAAGCTGATTCACACTATTAGTTCCTTCTCTAACTCCTGAGTGCTTACAGGGCCTCCACGATTCCCAGAACCCAGACAATTGCCAGCAGGACGGGAATCACATACTTGATCAGCAGATCAAACCATCCACCTACATTGATCACACCTTCTATCCTATTGGCCTCTTCTCTCACATTGCGCGCCTTCCAGACATGAGCGGCGAAGATGGTAGTGAGCAGGCCGCCCAAGGGCAGGAAGACAGTGTCGGCCAGGAAGTCATAGGTGTCAAATATATCCATGCCTATGGGGTTGACATCGGTAAAGCCCGCCCAGGCGCTGAAGCCCAGCACGGTGGGAATGCCCACCAGGAAGATGATAATACCCAGTGTGGCGGCAGCCTTGCGGCGCTCCCAGTTCCTCTCATCGACTATCCATGCCGTGACAACCTCCAGCAGGGATATAGCCGAGGTGAGAGCGGCGATCGAGAGCAGCACGAAGAACAGGAAGCCGAAAAAGCTGCCCAGAGGCATCTCGGCAAATACTGCCGGCAGAGTGATAAAGGTAAGACCCGGACCTGCAGCCGGACTCAAGCCCAGAGCGAATACAGCAGGGAAGATGGCAAAACCGGACATGACGGCTATCAGTGTGTCGAGCCCCACAACATAGGCGGCATTGTCATTGATATTGTCCTCAGGTGACAGATAACTGCCGTAGGTCAGTATGGCACCCATACCCAGACTGAGCGTGAAGAAAGCCTGACCTATCGCCGAGGATATGGTGCCTATCGTCACATCTCCCCATTCGGGTGAAAGGTAGTAAGCCAGACCTTCACTGGCTCCTTCCAGTGTGACAGCCCTTATTATCAGCACAACCAGCAGTATGAACAGTATCGGCATCAGAGTTTTTACTGCCTTCTGGATGCCGTCAACAACACCGGAACCTATGATAAAAATACATATGCCCATGAATATTGCGTGCCAGAATATCGGCAGGCCTACAGATGTGATATGTTCATCGAAGAGTGCACCAAATTCTGTTTCAGGCGATAGTCCTGTTATCGATTCTACGACATAATGCAGTGACCAGCCTGCTACCACCGAATAATAGCTGAGGATGATAAAGCCTGTCAGCACACCCAGAGCACCGACGAGCCACCAGGGTGTGTTAGGAGCCAGCGACTTAAAGGCGCCCACGGGATTGCGCTGTGTCTTCTTTCCTATTGACATCTCAACGACCATAACGGGATAACCAATAATAATTATGAGAACCAGATAGATGAGCAAAAAGGCTGCGCCACCTTCTTCACCGGCCACAAAAGGAAAACGCCAGATATTACCCAGGCCAACTGCTGAACCGGCTGCGGCCAGAATAAAGCCCAATCGCGTGGTCCAGTGTTCCCTCTCAAAATCGTTCTTCATTTCTCAACTCCTCCTCCACTTTAATATTTTAATTGGAAGCGACTGCTTCCTGTTCAAATTATAATGCTTTAAACCGGTGATTGTCAAGTAAAATGAACATTTTTTTATTAAGTGGACATGGAGTTGAGGTAGTATTCTACAGCCTGATCCAGTGCCATCTCCACAGCCAGGCTGTCATCTATTAAATTCTGCTCCTTCAATTTCAAAGCCAGATATATACCCGTATAGAAATGCGGATTCCAGCTCTCCTTATCATAATCAAGGGCATAGAGCCTTATAATCCAGTCCCAGAGTTCCTCCCTTTTTTCAGCGGCCAGGGCTCTGATCAGCTTTGTTGTTCGCTTCACATCATCATAGGAAAATCTCTCATAAAAACCGGAAAAATCATCCGGCAGATCTACATCCAGATCCCCTTCCACTCTTTCCCGACGGGCAGTGCTCACATTCTTGCCCTCCAGCCTCTTCTGATAGTAGATCTTATAGGGCAGGGGAAAATTATCATCGTGAAAGCTGGCACTCTCCCACATGCGGTATATAGTCAGTGTGATCATATGGTGCAGGTTTACAATTCCATTACCGGAAGCCGCCCGGCGCATGGCATCATCGGGCAGGGAGTCCAGACTGTAATCAGCAGGGTCAAAATCGGCCGGAATATCATATCTGTTCAGGTAGAGCAGATATGAGAAGATAGCACTTTCGGCGGCAGGATGGCGGGTATTTACCAGCTCCTCCATCACAGGGAAAAAGCAGCTGAGGCTGTGGCCCAGATTCTCAGGGCCGTAGACTCCACCGAGTGAGAGCAGCAGCTCCTGCAGCCTGTCGGGATTTTCTTCATAGTGCTGAAGTGCATAATACATGGCATTATGTGCATTATTCTCTGCCAGCTCTTCCAGCATCCTCCCGGAGGGATCATCCACCCTCCGGGGGAGATCAGCCCTTCCGACCTGAACATTCAGCCAGCTGCGCTCCCTGGATTCACTGAAGAGCAGCTTCATCACCGCCAGCTCGCTCTCACGGCTCAGCTTATTCTCCCGTGAGAGCCGGCGCAGAAAGACAGCCATCTTGACCTGATGAAAATTTCCATAGGTGAGATTGGCCTCAAAGAGAAGACCCGGCAGCATCTCATCTATAAAGCTGACAGCACTCCAGTTGTCATCTTCCTCCAGCCTTCGCAAAAACTCCTCTTCTCTCTCACTGTCACCTTCGAGCAGAAGCTGGCGCAGATGGGAATCCATTTATTTTGCCTCCTCTCAGGCTTTGACAGCCTCTATCAACTCTTCTATATCTGGCAGTTCACCGAGAGAATATATCTTTATAAACTCTATTTTTCCCTCCTCATCAATCAGCACATTTGCCCTCTCTGATATTCCATCTTCTTCACGGAAAAGGCCATATTTACCGGCCACATCTCCATGGGGCCAGAAATCCGAGAGGATTTTAAGATTCTCCAGCCTCAGATCTTCTGCCCATGCTTTTTTAGATGGTTGAGGATCAACACTTATTCCAAAGGGGACGACATTTTCTTCCTTAAAAGTCTGATAATTGGCCTCCAGATCAGACATCTGATTTCTGCAGACACTCGTCCAGGCCAGCGGATGAAATGAGAGCAGTACTCTCTTTCCTGCAAAATCTGAAAGCCTGACTTCCTCTTCATCATGAGCTTTTAAAGCAAAATCCGGCGCACTATCTCCAGCACTTAATTTTCCATCACTCATTCTAACACCCCTTTTTAAGGTTTTAATCGGGCTTTAACTAACAACAGTTTTAATTACTTTAGCTCTTCTGTCAACATTATATCACTCTTTCCCGGTAAATACAATTTATTCCATCTTCTTTCTGAGCTCATCCAGACCTTCGATAAATTTCTCTATATCCTCTTCATCTACATCCAGGTGTGTGACCAGGCGCAGCCTTCGATCACCGTAGGCGTTGACCAGCAGATTTTCAGCTTCCAGCTCCTTTTTGAGCCTGGCAGCGCCACCATCGCCCTCATATTTCAATATGACGAAGTTGGTGTGCTGACCGACAACCTCCAGTCCCTCCCATTCCAGCTCTGAGATGCCCCTGGCCAGCTTTTCAGCCAGCCTGTGATCTTCATCCAGCCTCTCAATATTTGTCAGGGCCTCGATACCGGCAGCCGCCAGAATCCCGACCTGTCTCATGCCACCGCCGAGCAGCTTTCTGTTTTTCAGCGCTTCCTCTATGAACTCCTCTGAACCCACCAGCATCGAGCCCACAGGCGCACCCAGCCCCTTGGAGAGGCAGAAAGTTATGCTGTCCACAGGCTCTGCCAGCTCAGCAGGGGATATATCCAGGGCGGTGGCAGCATTGAAAATTCTGGCACCGTCGAGATGAAGCGGCACATCATGTTTTCCAGCCACTGCAGCTACGGCCTCAATTTTCTCCAGCGCCACCGCCTTTCCACCCGCACGGTTATGAGTGTTCTCGAGGCAGATGAGTCCGGTTTGGGGGTAGTGAATGTTGTCACCCCTGATCTTCTTCTCCACATCTTCGGGCCGGGGACAGCCTTCACAGTCATCAACGGTGCTGGTCTGCAGACCGCCCAGGCGGGCGGCGCCACCGACCTCATAGTAGAAGATATGTGACTCCTCGCCCAGAATTATTTCCTGGCCGGGCCCGGTATGTGTCAGAAGTGCGGTCTGATTGGCCATGGTTCCGCTGGGAAGGAAAAGCCCCGCTTCTTTGCCCAGAATTCCGGCCGCCTTCTTTTCCAGTTTGAGCACGGTAGGATCCTCTCGATATACATCATCGCCGACTGCGGCACCGGCCATAAGTTCCCGCATCTCCGGTGTGGGTTTTGTCACTGTATCACTGCGCAGATCGATAAAATCACTTTTCTCTACACTCATTTGTATTTTCAGCCTCCTTTATCATATCTTTTCAGCAGTCTGTGAAATTGTTAAAATCTCCGAAAAGCAAAAAAGCCAGGCAGTTCTCAACCCCCTGGCCGTTTAACCCCGGCGGATTATCCGCAGCAGCTGCGGTCCGCCGGACAGCTGGATTTTGCACATCCCTCTGAAGAACCCCCACCGGAGGTCCCCAGCATTCCGACTCTGTCAAAGGACTGGAACACATCTTCACTGCCGCATTGGGTGCAGCTGACATCCAGCCCCTCTTCTTTTTCGGACATGGTTGCCTCCAGCGAAAATTTACGCTCACATTCCCTGCACTTATAGTTATAAGTAGGCATACAGCTTACCTCCCACCGATGTATTTTGCTGCTCTGTAAATTATCTTATCTCTTTTGCCTCATGCTGTCAAATAGTAAAATATGCGAGAAGAGTTTGATTACAATGTTCAGATAAACTATAATGAAGGTGATCAAATAATATTTACTGCGAGGTATCTACATTTATGAAATTGATACATATAGATGAAATCACACAGGAGATGAAGCTGGCCAGGCCGATCATCAGCGGAGGAACATATCTGCTCAGAGAGGGTCAGACTGAACTCACCCGCTACAGGGAGAAGCTGAAAAATATTGGCATAGAATACATATATGTGGAGGATGAGTTCTCCCCAGATATTGAATTGAATGAGACCATAAGAGCTGAAACCCGCAGACGTGGTCAGGAACTGGTGCAGGAGATGTTTTCCGAGATATCATGTCAGGGCAGTCCGGATCTGCGCGAGGCCAGGGAATATGTCAGAGATCTAATCGACGAGATCATGCAGATTGAGGATGTGCTTATCAATCTCCAGGATATAAAGACAACCGACAGCTATACATACGCCCATTCTGTAAATGTCACGGTTCTGTCGCTGCTCGTGGGCAGAAGTCTGGAACTGAACCTGGAGAGGATGGAGAAGCTGGGGCTGGGAGCACTGACCCATGATGTGGGCAAGAGCTCACTGCCGGAGGATATACTGAAAAAGCCCGGCCCCCTCACAGATAAGGAATACGAAGCCATAAAAGAACATCCCCGTCTGGGCTACGAAAGGCTCAAAGATCTGCCCGAACTCCCTCCCACCTCACTTGCGGTGGTTCTGGGCCATCATGAAAGCTATCAGGGTAATGGCTATCCCCGGGGCATAGCAGGTGATGATATCCACCTCTACCCCCGTATAGTGACCATCACAGATGTATTCGATGCCCTGACGAGCGATCGTGTCTACAGGGAGCGCTGGACTGTGAGAAAAGCAGTAGACTGGATAACCTCGAGAAGCGGTGATAAATTCGACCCGGAGCTGGTAAGACATTTTATCCGCTATGTAACACTCTATCCCAATGGTACCAGGGTCAGGCTGAATGACGGCAGAGAAGCACTTGTTAAGGAGCAGAATGAAAACTTTCCTGCCCGACCTGTGATTAAAATGATGGAAAATGGTGGGGATGTATTGGATCTGACCGATAAGCTCGACCTGATCATCGAGGATGAGGTCACAGCCGGCTCCTGCAGCCGCAGGGAGGGATGAAATATGTGTGGAAGCTTTGCTCTCATGCTGCCGCTCAAACAGCTTTTGCAGTATTTTTCCGAAAAATATGAAGATGAAATAAGTATGGAGGGTGAATTTGATAATTTTCAGCCCGCATCGGCCATCTATCCCACAGACAGTGTGCCCGTGGCCAGAAGCGGGGGTGTAGATGGGAAAAAAGGCATCCAGCTGGAGATACAGAGCTGGGGTTTCAGGCCGGGTTTTACCTCCCGCCCCCTCATAAATGCCAGAGCAGAGACTGCCAGACAAAAAAACACCTTTGCCCGGGCTTTCCGGGAAAGGCGCTGTCTGGTGCCCGCCACCTACTTCTTCGAATGGCAGGAAAGGGGGAATGATGAGAAGAAAAAATACAGCATCGGTTTAAAGGACAGAGATATCTTTACACTTGCCGGATTATACAGAAGTTATGAGATCGAAGGGCGTGAGATGAACTGCTTTACCATTCTGACCAGACCGGCGGTATCCAGACTGGAACAGATCCATGACAGGATGCCGGTCATATTAAGCTCAGACCAGGAAAAAAGGTGGATGGCAGCTGATCAACCAGCTGCATCCCTCCAGAAAATGGTGCTGGAGGAAATCCGGGAAGAGCTGGAGATAGACCCACCCCCCGAGGATTTCCAGCAGCTTAAGCTCTTTTAACCTCCCAGAGGTGAGGATAGCTTCTGATAATAGGAGACTGTAAGTTCGGCCACTTCCAGCGATAGAGGCCTCTGCTCTTCGGTATTGATCATGACAGCATTATCTGTGGCTCCTCCTTCGGTACAGGTCACAATTGAAATATAACCGTTGAAGATATCATTCTCAGGTATCTTCAGCGTCGAGATGCTGGCCCTGCCCTCTGTCTCATGCTGGTAGGTTCCATATTCTTTAGCCATATCTTTGAGTTTGTGCATGGTCTGACAGCACCAGTTATCTGTGGTAAAATTACCTTCACCATCAAAAGCACATTTAATCTCATCGGAACAGCGCTGCCTCTCCTCAACAGGTATAACTCTGCAGGCTCTGCAGGTCATGACAGATTCCCCCTTTTTTATTTGGGTTATAATATTTAGGTTATAATCTATCACAGATAGCGATTAATTTATATAAAGTGTTTAACATCTAGCTCTCCTCTTCTCTGCTCTTTACACTCTCCCTGAGCAGCTCGAGTTTATCATCCAGCTGCCGCTGGCTGCGATGCATACCGGCCAGATAGAGCATCAGCAGCAATAGAAAAAGTCCGTAGGCTCCCAGCAAAAACTGCACCAGATCACCTCCTGAATTTAATCTTCAACTATTTCAAATTTATCTCAGCTTCTCAATTCTGCTGCGCAGCCTATTCAGTTCCTCTCTCTGCTCCAGCTGGCGCCGTCTATATCCCAGCAGAGAAAAATAGAGCAGTGTGAGTGTTATGAGGCTGTAAACCAGAACTACAATCATGCGAGATGTCAGTCCGCCGCCTTCCATATCTATAACCACAGGGTGCATAGTCCGCCACCATCTTATGGACATGAAGACCAGGGGCACATTTACAAAGGCCACAACACCGTAGACAGCGGCCAATCTGCGCAGGCTTTTCTCTCCTCCACCGGCAGCGCTGATTAAAAAAAGATAGCCCAGATAGATAAACCACATGATCAGAGTGGTTGTCAATCTGGCATCCCAGGTCCACCATGTATTCCAGGCCGCCCGGGCCCAGAGCATACCCGAGACCAGCACGAAGGTTGTGAAGATAACACCTATCTCGGCCGAAGCACGGGCTGTCAGGTGATAAAGGTTTTTTCTGCTGCGAAGAAAGAGAATGCTGGCGGCAAAGACAATAAAAAATGCAAAAAATCCAGTCCAGGCTGAGGCCACGTGAAAGTAGAAAATTCTCTGCACATCGCCCATCACCCTCTCCCGCGGAGCATAGATAAAGATCATAACTATCGCCAGCGGCATCATTATCATCAGCAGATAGTTTAACAGACGTGATATTCGGGTGAACTTGATATTTACACCTCCAGCAGATAGGGGGCGGCCCAGACTGCCAGGGCAAAGTATATGAGATCATAGAGCAGCATAAACATAATCCAGAAGTAGAAGCTCCCGCTCCTGAACTGCCCCAGCAGCAGTGAAGTCGTCTCCACTGCCCCCAGCAGCAGGGGCAGCAGCAGGGGCAGCAGCAAAACCGGCAGCAGAAGACCGCTCAAACGTGTGAGGCTGACCAGATAGGACATGATGCTGCCGGTGATGGCCAGGCCCAGCTGGAAAACCAGTACCACCAGCAGGAGATAGAAAAGATACCGGCCCAGAAAGAGATCGAAGAGAAAAGAGAAGATGGGGGTTATGATCAGAGAGAGCAGCAGAAAAAAGATCAGGTTGGCCAGTATTCTGGCCACCATAACCGCCTCCCTGGAGCTGCCGGCCAGTATGACCAGCTCCAGACATCCATTCTCCTTCTCCCTGCTAATGGCCCTGTTCAGCACCAGGAGGACGGCAAAGACCTGACTGAACCAGAAAACACCGGGAAAATAGGCCGCAATATCAGCTCCAGGACTGAAGGCCATGCTGAAGAGAACAGCAGCCAGCAGAGAAAATAACAGCATGGCACCCAGCAGCTGACCGGTGTTCAGCTCCAGCCTCATCTCCCGATAGAGCAGATTTCTCACCGTCAGCAAAAAACTCATGACCCTCTCACCCCTTCTGATATGCCGGGAAATCTGGAGATGAGATAATCCCCTTCCTCCCGGCTGCCGCTGGCCTTAAGGCTGCCATCAACAAGCAAAAGCCAGCGCTGACAGTGGTTCAAAGCCCTGTCTATATCGTGGGTGGTGTAGAGGACAGGCAGACCGGAAAATTCCTCTAGCAGTTCGATCAGCACCCCGGCCGACTCCAGGTCCAGACCCGTGAAGGGCTCATCGAGCAGCAGCAGACGGGGAGAAATAAAAAAACAGCGGCAGAGGGCCAGACGCTGTTTGAGACCCCGGGACAGGCTGGAAGCCGGGTCATCAGCATAAAGCTCAAGTCCCAGGCGTTTAAGCCAGTATATCATATCATCGCTGTCCCTTTCCACCCCGTAGAGGCGGGCAAAAAATTTCAGGTTCTGTCTCAGCGTGAGGTCCTCGTAAAGATGGACCTCATGCCCCAGATAACCGGTGCGGGGCCTGCTGCCGGCGATGCTGTTCTCCTCCCACAAAACCTGCCCGGTCCCGGGCTTCTTCAGACCGGCGGCCAGTTTGAGAGCGGTTGTTTTGCCCGCTCCATTGGGCCCCAGAAGTGCTACCCTCTCTCCCGGAACGACCTCCAGATTTAAATTTTCAATGATGCTCTTCTGGCCCAGGCTGTAGCTCACATCTTTGAATTCAAGCATTTCTCTCACTCATTTTCCAGTTCCTCCTCATACTGGGAGGGACACTGAAACATGAGTCTGGCAGCCTGAAAAGCCTCCTCTTCCATAGAGCCCTCCAGCACAACCTGCTCCTGTTCTGTGATAGCTTCAGGCATCTCGCCGCTGTATTCCACCGGCAGATGGTTTTCCCCGCCGGGGTCACGCACGGTAAAGGAGAGAAGTTCTTCCTCCTCCCGATAATCTATGCTCTCTTCGTTGATGAGCCCTGCCACGCGGGTGGGCTGGCCTGCTGCTTCCTCCCCCTCCAGCACTTCGGCCACACGCAGATAGTAAACTCCACGATCACCTAAATTTCGAGCCAGGGCAAAGGCCAGCAGAACTACTATCAGCAGGGTTACACCTATTATTATCCTTCGGGGTCCTGTATCTTCTGGCATAGAGTCTTTTTACCTCCTTATTCCTGTCCCTCACCAAGCCAGGAGACTATCTCCTCCAGATCGGCCCGGGGCTTGGAAGAGGGATCCTCAGCTGAATGGCCCAGCGCCACAGCCGCCACCAGATCATCCTCTCTCTCCAGCCACTCAGATATTTCCTCCTCGGCCAGCAGTATATCTCCTATCCACAGGCTGCCCAGACCCATGTCGGTGGCAGCCAGCATGAGATTCTCTATGGCGGCCCCTGTGGACTGATCATCAAGTGAGCGTTTGGTGCTGTCCAGTTCCTCCTCATCTGTGTAGGGATTATAGACCAGAATCAGAACCGGGGCCTGCCTCATGGTCCTGACACTTGACAGCGCCTCACCGACCTCCTCGCCCTCTTTTTTTAAACTGCGGGCTTTGTTATGTAGAATATCGATGAGATCCTGCTTGGGCTCACCCTGCAGCACAACAAAGTTCCAGGGCTGCCGGTTGCGGGCGGAGGGTGCCTTTATGCTCATTTCCAGCAGCTCCTCGATCTTTGTATCCTCTACGGGCTGATCCTTATACTTCTCGACACTGCGTCGGTTGCGAATAGCAGAAGTGGTATTCACGATTTATTTAACCTCCTTCTCAATGTTATCTCCTTTAACTATACTTCTGGCCGGCCGGCAAAAGTCCTGCTCATCCTATCACAAACCAGAGAATGAAAAGCATCAATGTCAATACATTCAAAAACAGCATGCGGCTGCGGTTAACTTCCTCTTCCAGCATGGAATAGAGCTCCGTGACTTTTTCCAGTCTGCTCTGCAGCAGTTCACGCCAGCGTTCCATTTCGAAAGCATCACAGGCTCTGGTGTAGATGCGGGCCAGATACCATTCGCCAAAGTATTTTTCGTAGTTATCGAGCATCTCGGTTATTCTGTCTATCTCAACCCTGAGCCTGGTTATCTCGCTTATCCTGTTTCTCAGACCGGGCACATGCAGAAGCAATCTCACCTTGAGAAATCTGTCTATCCGTCCCATGTAGTCAGAGAGGAAATTGTCAACATAATCATCATAGACCATGAGATTGAGAAACTGAATATTGACCAGCTCCAGTATGAACAGCACAGAGGAAAACTGGCCCTGATTGTCGATGAGCAGTGAGCCGTTCCAGTGGATAATACTGCAGTCATTGTTGTAAAATCTCACCCTGTTATTCAGAGTTATCTCCTTCTGCTCACCGCTGAAATTTCTCTGCCGGTACCTGCGATTGAGCAGGGCGGTTATCTCCTCTGAATTCTGATCGACCATCCTGGCCGTATCCTCAAAATCCGTGGAGCTGAGACAGAAGACCGGATAGACCTCGCTCTGTCCGCTGTGATAGAATTCCTGGCGGGAAATATCCACGGGAAAATGCGGTTTGAGCTGACGGTGGATCTCATTGCAGTGGTGTCTGATCTCTTCGCTGAGCGAGCGATTTTCCGCCAGGAATTCATTGAGTTCATCCAGGCTTGTATCCGGCAGGGTTACCGTCACACGAAGGCTGAGAGTTCCTGATTTGAATATTTTGCCCGTGACGGGATATGTTTCATCCCCCCTGGTGAAATCGGGGCGGGGATTGAACAGCACCGGCTCGGGATAGCGGATATAGTCGGGCGTCTCCTTCTCCTCATCCAGCGAGTATTCCTCCACATTCTCCCTGGGAATTTTCTCCAGAGCTCCCTCTATCTCCTCGTAGCTCAACTCTGAACCGAGATCATAGAAGATCAGATACTCAATTTTTATATCCATGGTTTATACCCTCACTCAAACTCAACATAGTCCAGATCTGCTTCCAGATAGCAGGCCAGTGTGTAGAGCAGATCCGAGAGCCTGTTTATATACTGCAGCAGCACAGCCCTGATCTCCGTCTCCCTGCTCAGGGTGACAATCCTTCTCTCCGCCCGCCGGCAGACCGTGCGGGCCATATGCAGCCGGGCACTTGCTTCACTGCTGCCGGGCACAATAAAACTGCCCTTCTCTTCCTCATTCATCATCTCCAGATAGCTGTCAATTTTCTCCTCCAGCCTCTCAATATGCTTTTCTTCTATCTTCTCCGGAAAATCCTCACCGCCGGGTGCGGCCAGCTCACCGGCGAGGTCGAAGAGCTCACGCTGAACGGAAAAAATCAGCTCTGCGATCTCCTCATCCTCCAGGCCGCTGCGGACAAAACCCAGCAAGGAGTTCAGCTCATCGACGGTTCCGTAGCTCTCAACCCGGGCAGAATCCTTGGCCACGCGGCTTTCATCGAAGAGGCTGGTCCTTCCTCTATCACCTGTTCCGGTATAGATCTCCATAATACCATCACTCCCTTCTTCACGCTGCAAATGCGTGGAAATTAAGCTGGAACTGTTAAATCACAGGAGATTGACAAACATAATTACAGCCAGGAAAAGCAGCACAATAAGCGAAACAGCTGTCAATCCCGGTCTGGCCAGGGGAGAAAAGCTCCTCTTATCCTGCAGGCGTCCGTTCTGTCGTCTGTAGATTGAGTCAAGCTGACCATCAGTGGCACGGGCATAATCGAAAACCGCCTCCCAGACTTTTTTCTCCTCACCTGCCGGATTTTTCAGCACGGCCCGGCTTAAATCACTGTAGGGTACACCCTCTTCATCCTTAAGCTCCACCTGCAGAAATGGAACTTTCTCTCCCACCAGAGGAATAAATCGGGCCAGATAGTAATCGGTGACGACCCGGTAGAGTCTATCATCGGATTTGGGAACAGGCCGGTAATTATCCTCTTCCTCATCCGGGCTTCCAGGCTGAAGACCGCTGCCTGTATATTCCTCCAGCGACTTTACTGCTCTACCTGTCGGGAGGGGGGAGTTCAAAACCGGGAGATTAAACAGTATAGCCCGCCGGGAATCATATTTTACCCTGAGACCTGAAATCTGCAGAAAAAAGGGATCTCCCATATACTCGCTCAGAAGAATTGAAAGCTCCATGACTCTTCTGATCTCCCTGCCGGTCAGATAGCCTGAAACCAGGGGGTAGCCGGGTCTTTCATCCCAGCCGCTGCCCATGCTGCCGGTTCCTGCCAGCTGATAAAAGCTGATCCTGCCCTCAGTATCCTCCTCATTACGCACCGGATAGAGCCCCTGTCTGATGAGGCCGTTGGCCTGGAAGGCAAAATCAACCTCCTCCCCCAGTATTCTCCCGGCAGAAATGCGCATGGCATCTGTGAAAAAGTTGCCGAAAGGAGTCTCTGACATCCCGGGAAGATGGGGAACAGAAAAATCAGTCTCCAGTGCTGTCTTCATCATATCCAGGTCCAGATGATATACCTCAGAGACCAGAGAATTTAGCTCCTCCGTATAGTTCCGGACAATTTTCCTGATCTCCTCGTCGGGCTCAATATCCCCCGTGACGGCCTGCAGTGTATCATCAGCATCTTCCTGCAGTCTAACCGTCTCCTCCTCAGGATAATATTCCAGATCTAGCACACCCAGGTTCTCCATGCGGGTCCCGGTCTGAACGATGATAGTGTCCTCCTCCCGCACGGGGCTCTTCAGTGTGGTATGACTGTGAGCACCGATTATTATATCGATATCATCCACATGCTGGACCAGCTCCAGGTCTTCTTTGAGGCCGGAATGGGAAAGAGCCACGATGACATCGGCCTCTTCCCTTCTCAGCTCTTTTACCGAAGCTTCAGCCGCAATCAGAGGGTGTTCAAACTGCAGTGTATCCCGGTTCTTGATCAGATCCAGGGCCTGATCACCGAGCAGGCCGAAAAAACCCATCTTCAGGCCTGATTCCAGCTCCCTGATGATCAGATCTCTGATGCCGACCCCTGCCAGCTTATGGCCGGGGGGTATGGAAGTATTCGACGCTATCAGTTCGGTCCTCTCACCTGCACCGGGATAGCCGGCAGCCTCCAGGTAGGCGGCCAGGTGGGCGGGACCATAATCCAGATCATGGTTGCCCAGTGTTATTATATCGTAACCCATCTCCTGCATCAGATGCAGCTCGGGGGCACTGCCGGCAAAGGAAAGCCAGGAAAAGGGATCACCTGAGAGAAAATCCCCGCCCGAGAGGAGCAGTGTATTCTCCTCCTCCCTCTCCTCTCTCTTATTTTTGATCAGTGCAGCCAGGCGGGCGATGCCCCCTACCAGGCCGGCACCTTCGGTATTGTGAGATTGCTCTGCCGGCCGGTGGGGCAGAAGTGAGGAGTGTTCATCATTTGTGTGCAGCAGGGTAAATTTTATGGGTTTTTCTTTTCCAGCGGAGCTCTCATCAAAAAATCCATCCATATCTTATCAGGCTCCGTCTCATTTTGTATTTAAATTGTATTTAAACTGCTCTCTTAATTATAAATTCATGATAAGTTCCGATATTCCTGTATGATCGTCTGCGGCCAGGATATCTGTCTCGCATTAAAAATGTTTTCTAATAAAAAGTATTTACTTTATATATTTTTTATGTTAAAATATTAATATATTTTATAAAATTAATTCATTGAAGAAAGGCAGGTGGTATATGGTCTGCCCTGGAATTCTGCGGTAAAAATTCATAAGCTGCAAGGAGGAAATGAAATGCTTAAAAATGTTTTTGTCGTATTTTTGGTCTTCTCATTCGTCTTAAGTTTTGGCGGACAGGCCCTGGCTTCTAAAGGATCATTCACAATCGCTCAGGGTGCAGATGCGGTAACACTGGACCCCCACGGACAGAACGATCAGCCCTCTTCCCGGGTGAGATCCCAGATATATGAAACTCTTGTCAGGCAGGATACAGATTTGAATCTGATACCAGGACTTGCCACAGACTGGGAGCAGATAGATGAGCTGACCTGGGAATTCACACTGCGCGAGGATGTTTATTTCCACAATGGTGAGCTTTTCACCGCCGATGATGCAGTATTCACACTTGAAAGGCTGGCAGATCCGGCCACTGCGGCACCGGGAGCTTTTATTGTCGGTTTTATGGAGAGCGTGGAAGCCGTTGATGAAAATACCATCCATATCCATACAGATTCTCCTTTTGCCCCCATGCTCAACCACCTGGCCCACCCTGTCACAGGAATGCTCAACCGCCAGGCCGTGGAGGAAGCAGGAGATGATTACGGCACACAGGTGGTAATAGGAACAGGCCCCTTCGAGTTTGTTCGCTGGTCGACCGGATCCGAAATTGAACTCAAACGCTTCGAAGATTACTGGGGAGAGAATGCCCTGCCCGAGAGAATAGTCTTCCGCAACATCCCCGAAAATACCGTCAGGGCTATCGAAGTTGAGACCGGCGGTATCGATATCGGCTATAACATCGATCCCATAGACGAAGCCAGAATCAGGGATGGAGAGATGACCAAATTGACCAAACACGATACACTGGCCACACATTATATCGGATTTAACGTGCAGAAAGCACCCTTTGACGATCTGCGTGTTCGTCAGGCCATCAACCATGCGGTAGATGTGGAGGCGATTGTCGATTATGTCTATACCGGTCAGGCCGTCAGAGCCACAAGCCCCATATCCGATACTGTCTGGGGGGCCAATCTGGATCTCAATCCCTACTCCTATGATCCCGAACTGGCTCAGGAACTTCTGGCTGAAGCGGGCTATCCCGATGGGTTTTCCGCCTCAGTCTGGACAAATGATAATCCCCTGCGCATGCAGATAGCAGAGCTTGTACAGTCCGATCTGAGAAATATCGGCGTTGATATCAGCGTGGAGATACTGGAATGGGGACAGTATCTGGAGGATACCGGTATGGGCAGACACGATATGTTCATACTGGGCTGGGTTGCCGTCACAGGTGACGCCGACTACGGCCTCTATTCTCTCTTTCACAGCACCCAGTTTGGCGATGCGGGCAACCGCACCTTCTGGTCCCAGCCCCGTGTGGATGAACTTCTCGATCTGGCCCGATCCGATGCCGATCCTGAAGTGAGAAGAGAAGCTTACCACGAAGCCCAGCAGTTAATTGCCGAGGATGCACCCTGGGTTTTCCTGATTCACACCCAGGAAGCCAATGGCCTGAGAAGCGATGTGGAAGGATTTATTCCTCATCCCGCCGGTCACCATGATCTGCGCAACCTGACCAGAGTCAGTTAGAGATAGGCTCTTTCAAAAGAAAAGAGATAGAAGAGAGATTCAAATCAGTAGAAGAGGAATTTGTGGACGGGGTTACCCCCGTCCCCTTATTTTTTGCAATTTTATTAATGTTTTAGTCATAGTTTTCACGGTTTTAGATCTTCAGCACTTGAGACAACTATTTTGAAGTGAGAGTGAAAGAGGGTGAAAGTCCATGTATACCTTTTTGATCAAGCGCATACTGGGTCTGCTGCCGGTACTGCTGGGGATATCTGTCTTTGTCTTCATGCTCATCCATATTACACCCGGGGACCCTGCTCTGCTCATGCTGGGTGAACAGGCGCCGCCCGAACAGCTGGAAATCATGCGCCGGGAGATGGGGCTGGAAGAATCCCTGCCCGTTCAGTATGTAACCTGGCTGAGAAGAGCGGTTCGGCTTGACTTTGGGCGCTCGCTGCGTTCTCGCAAGCCGGTCATAACCGAGATAGCTGAAAGACTGCCCAACACCGCCGCTCTGGCCGTAGGTGCCACGTTGGTATCGGTTATGATCGGTGTGCCGGTGGGTGTTATCTCAGCAGCACGTCCCAACTCCTTTTTTGACAACCTGTTCACCGCTGTAACCTTTACGGCCGTCGGGATGCCGGTATTCTGGCAGGGTTTGATGCTGATACTGATATTCTCTGTCTGGCTGGGATGGCTGCCCTCCTCGGGCATGGGACCGAGTATCAGATTTTATATCATGCCTGTGGCAGCTTTGGGCACCGTCACCACCGCCAATATTACCAGGATAGCCCGCTCCAGCATGCTCGATGTGCTCAAGGAGGATTATGTGCGCACAGCCCGGGCTAAAGGTGTGCATGAACGAACGGTCGTCTACCGACATGCCCTGCGCAATGCCCTGATTCCTGTGGTGACTATCATCGGCCTGCAGTTCGGCCGCCTCATGGCCGGAGCCGTACTCACGGAGACCATCTTCGCCTGGCCAGGACTGGGCAGCATGGTCGTCACAGCCATCAGAACCAAAGATTTTCCTCTGGTCCAGGGCACAATTATGATCTTCGCGCTGATCTATGCCCTGGTCAATCTGGGTGTCGATATATTATACGGAGCTCTCGATCCCCGGCTGAGAACTAAATACGATTGATAAGGAAGTGATGAGAATGAAGATCTCCCGCAGAAGGCTCTTCTTCAACAAAAAGGCGGTTGTTGGAGCCATACTGCTGCTGATAATTGCAGGACTGGCTATATTTGCCCCGCTTATCACCTCACATGATCCCATAGACCAGAATATCCGCAACCGGCTGCAACCGCCAGGTGGTGATCACCTTCTGGGCACAGACCACTTTGGCCGGGATATCTTCAGCCGCATAATCTACGGGGCCAGAATTTCGCTGCGCGTCGGTTTCATCTCTGTGGCAATAGGCATATCCTTTGGCTGTCTCATGGGTATCGTGGCCGGTTATTTCGGTGACCCCCTGGACAACATCCTGATGAGATTCGTTGATATAATGCTGGCCCTGCCCGGTTTTCTGCTGGCTCTGGCCATCATCGCCTCTCTGGGGCCGGGAATAAATAATCTAATGATCGCGGTCGGCATATCCAATATACCCGTCTTCGCCCGGCTGATGAGAAGTTCGGTACTGACGGTTATGGAGAAGGAATATATCCAGGCAGCCCGCAGCCTGGGCAGCAGCGATGGCTCAATCATAATAAAGCACGTAATCCCCAACTCCTACAATCCCATAATTGTCCAGGCCACGCTGGCCATGGCCGGCTCCATTCTGGCCGCAGCCGGTTTGAGTTTTCTGGGGCTGGGAGTCCAGCCACCCACACCTGAATGGGGTTTTATGATCACAAGTGCCCGTCAGTTTATAAGAGTGGCTCACTATACAGTCACCTTTTCGGGGCTGGCCATAGTCATAACAGTTCTATCACTCAATCTCTTCGGGGATGGACTGAGAGATATTCTTGATCCCAAGACCATGGAGCACCATAAATAGCATATATTAAGAAAAACAAATAAATTTACAAATATTATTGCATCGGCTGCAGTTTTTTATTATAATATACATGAATCATGATTCAGGTTTTATATGCTTAAAAGGTCAATAAATATTTTATGAGGAGGTATTGACGTGTCTGAAAAAAAATCTATCGGCATAAAAAATATTGGCCTGTACATCCCCGAGGGGCTGCACACCAGTAAACATATCGCCAGAGAGAGTGGAATACCTGAAGAGGTGATTATTGAAAAATTTGCCATCAACCAAAAACATAAGGCCGATCCCGATGAACACCCTTCAGAAATGGCTTTAAAGGCATCCCGGCAGGCCCTGGAGAATTTCTCTCCCCGCAAACTCGACCTGGTTCTCTTTCATGGCAGTGAATACAAAGATTATTATCTTTACAACCAGGCGGCTAAGTTACAGCACGAACTGGGCGCAAAAAATGCCTATGCCTTTGAGCTTCATTCTCTCTGCTCTTCCGGAGTGCTTGCACTTAAAACAGCCAGGGATATGATGCAGAACGATCCTGACCTGGATAATGTCCTGCTGGCCACATCTTCCAAAGAAGCTGATCTGCTCGATTACAGCAATGAAGATTCGCGCTTTATGTTCAACTTCGGCGACGCAGCAGCAGCTGTTCTTCTAGAGAAAGGGCTTAAAAAGAATACTATTTTAAGAAATCACACCATTACAGACGGCAGCTTCGCTGATGATGTAGCCGTTTACGAAATTGGATCCAGATATTTCAACGAACCGGGCCAGGAAAAACTGGAGCTGGCCGACTGCAATCTGGATGTGGCCGATATTGATTCCATGCGGGAAAGGCTCAATGCTGTAACCGAGGATAATTTCCGGGCTGTTATAGAAAAAAGTTTGCAGAAAAGCGGCTATTCTACATCTGACATCGATTTTATTGCCCTTATCCACATGAAGAAATCTTTTCTGGATTCACTGCTTTCCACCTACGACCTGGGCGAAGAAGATAGCTTTAAACTCAACGACTACGGTCACTGTCAGTCGGCAGATGCTTTTATCGCCACAAAAAAGGGCGTTGAACAGGGCAAAATTGAAGAGGGAGACCTGATTGTCATGGTAGGTGCCGGAACGGGTTATACCTGGAGTGCTACCTGTGTGCGCTGGGGAAGCCCCCGGTGAACAGCTGTTAAAAAGCAAATATTACTTTTTTTAACAGGCAAAATTTAAAGTTCAAGGAGGTGCCAGCAGTGAAACAGTTTCACTTTCAGGATTTCGACTGGATCGGTGATCATATTCATCGCCGGGCTCAAATTTCACCTGAGAGAAAAGCAGTCATCGATCTGGACCTGGATAAGGCCTATACTTTTGCTGATCTGGAAAATAGAGCCAACCGCCTGGCAAATTATCTGGTGAAAGAATTTGATCTGGAGAAAAGAGAAAGGCTGGCATTTATATCACGCAATCGAATTGAGATGTTCGATGCCTTCTTTGCCGCCGGTAAAACTGGCAGCATCTTCGTTCCTTACAATATTAGGCTATCTGTTGAAGAATTAGCGGAACTTATTCGCCAGGAAAAACCCCGGTTTTTATTCTATGAAGAAGATCTCCAGGACAAAGTATCACGTCTCCGGAAAAAGGTGGAGATAGAACAGTGTTTCATCCTCAATAATAAAATAAACCAGAATAATTCAAAAAGCACGGAAAATGTTTCCAAAGATATTAATTATGATGAAATCGAATCATATGAAGAACGTTCTATACACCAAATAAGCCTTCATCTTGAGGACATTCATCTGCTGATGCATACAGGCGGAACCACAGGCATGCCCAAAGGAGCCAAAATTTCGCACCGTGCTGTCCTCTATAATTCTCTCAATGAAATCATAACCTGGAACATAGATCACACCGACAGCACTCATCTACTCCTTCCACTTTTCCATACCGGCGGCTGGAACTTACTCACTTTGCCGCTGCTGCAGACCGGCGGTAGAGTATATATAAATCGTCAGTTTGATCCTTCACTGACATTAAAAATAATAGAGGAAAAAGAAATTACACTGGTCTTTGGAGCTGCGACGATTTTTCGAACTATTGCCCATCAGTCAGAGTTTGCTTCAACGGACCTCTCTTCTGTACGCTGGATTATGTCAGGGGCAGCCCCCACCCCCCGTGAAGTCATGGAAAAATACTGGGATAAAGGGGTTAAATTCTGCGCCGGTTACGGTCTCACAGAAGGAGGGCCCAATAACCTTTCTATAGTGGCAGATCATATGTCGATGGAGCAGATCAAGAAAAAATATGATTCAGTGGGAATACCGTTCTATTTCACCGAAGCCAGAATCGTCGACGAAGAGGGAGAAGAAGTCGAGACCGGCCAGGAAGGTGAGCTAATATTTTCCGGACCCCAGATCTTCTCGGGGTACTGGAATAACGAAGAAGAAACCCGCCAAACTCTACGAGACGGCTGGGTCTACACCGGTGATATGGCCCGTAAGGATGAGGATGGGTATTATTATATCGTTGGAAGAAAGAAAAATATGTTTATAAGTGGGGGAGAGAATGTCTTTCCACCTGAAATAGAGAAACGGCTTTACGAGATGTCGGAAGTCCACGAAGCATGTGTGATCCCCGTACCTGATGAAAAATGGGGGGAGGTGGGTAAGGCAATAATCTCTCTGGAAGAAGGGGCAGAACTATCCCAGGAAAAAATCCTGGATTATCTACAGGAAAGGCTGGCCAATTACAAAGTGCCGAAATATATAACCTTTGTGGATGAGCTGCCCAAAAATGATGTGGGCAAAATTGAAGCTTCCAGGGTTAAGGAGGAATTTGGAGAACCCGAAAATGGCTGAATTACTTAAAATAATCACTTTTTCTGATGCCCTCAAAAATAAATTTCATTACATCGTTCACCACATCTTCACTGATCCCCTCTTCTTCCGCCCAGATAACCCAGCGCAGACCGATGAAGTTGGAGATGCCTATCAGACAGTAGGCAATAACTTCCGGATCCAGATTGGAAAATTCCCCGTCTTCAACTGCCTCTTTAAGTCGATGGCGGTAGCTCACGGCAAAATTCTGATAATACTCCTGAAAGATCTCCGGATCCACAAACTGAGCCTGCCAGACAATTTTGTAGAGAGCTGAATGATCATTGATAAAAGAAAAGAAAGCCTTAAAACCCTCTCTCTCTTTGGCGCTGCGTGTGTCCAGGCCATTTATTGACTCAGCCAGGACATCACGCAGCTTTTTGTTTAGCTCTAAAATAAGAGCCCGAAAGATGGTCTTCTTGTCAGGAAAATATATATAAAAGGTGCCGGGAGCCACTCCGGCTTTCCGGGTTATCTCTGCAATAGAAGTTCTATAATAATTTTTTCGTCCGAAAATCTCTTCTGCCGCCTTCAAAAGCTCTCTGTATGTTTTCATGCCTTTTTCGGTCTTGGGATGATTTATTGCTTCTTCTGTTCGCTCAAAAGCTGTCATCTCTTCAGCTTCAAAGTGCTCATCACTCATCTCTATCCCTCCCCCTATTTATTTCAAGAAAGAAACAAAAGTTACCTCCTTACAATCACAGTCTGACCTTTTTCAAAATCTAAAAATTCCGCCCCGGGGGTTTTCAGGGCGGAATTTGTTGGTCTGTTATATTTGAAGTTTTTCATATTAAAGCCCCAGATATGCTTCCTGAACATGTTCATTATCCAGCAGCTCATCCCCATCAGCCTCAATAACTATGCTGCCATTTTCCAGAACATATCCCCGATCGATTATTTTCAATCCCTGGCGAACATTCTGCTCGGCCAGAAATATCGATACCTCTCCTTCGGCTTTAATATTTTTCAGCTTCTGAAAAAGCTCTTTCACGAGTGAGGGCTGCAGACCTACAGAAGGTTCATCGAGAATTAGCAGGTCAGGATCTGCCATCAATGCTCTTCCCACAGTCAGCATGCGCTGCTGCCCACCACTTAAAGTGCCCGCAGCATCCTCTCTCTTTTCTTTTAAACTGGGGAAGAGATCGAAAACAAATGTTAAATTTTCTGATGTGCTCTCCTGAGCCCTCTCTATAAAGCTGGAGCCCAGCCTCAGGTTCTCTTCCACTGTCATCCGGGGAAATAACTCCCTGTCCTGGGGAACCAAGGCCACCCCCGATCTTATGATTTCATGAGTTCCCCATTTATTTATATTCCTATCTTCAAACTCTATTTCTCCTGATACATTATCAACCAGACCGAGTATCGACTTGATAATTGTGGTTTTGCCTGAACCGTTGGGACCGAATATTCCCACAGCTTCATTTTTTTGCACGGAAAGATCGACTCCCCAGATTACCTGCACCCTTTCATATGAAACCTCGAGATTTTTAATCTTCAGCATTTTCCTCTTCCTCCCCCAGATAGGCAGCGATAACCTCTTCCTTCTTAGATACTTCTTCATACCGTCCCCGGGCAATTATTTCTCCACGATCCAGCACAATTACTCTATCAGTCAGCTCAGAAACTACTTTCATAACATGTTCCACAACACAAACTGCGACACCCCTATCTTTAATTTTTCTTATTAGCTCTATCATCTCATTGGTTTCGCTTGAGTTTAAACCTGCCATCACTTCATCGAGAAATAAAATCTCAGGTTCAGAGGCCATCGCCCGTCCCAGCTCCAGTTTCTTGAGCTCAAGCACGGTCAAATTATCCACATGGGCATCAGTTCTATCCAGATTCAAAAAATCACAGATGCTCTCCGCTCTTTCCCGGGCTTTATTTTTGGTCAGTTCTCTACCAAAGAGGGCACCGACCATGATATTCTCCATGGCTGTAAATTTCTCAAGTGGGCGAACTGTCTGGAAGGTGCGGGAAATTCCCAGACGGCTCCTGTCATGTGGAGGCATATCAGAGATCTGGCGTTCTTTTAAAGTTATATTACCTCCAGTGAGGGGCAAAATTCCGGAAATTACATTTATAACAGTAGTTTTGCCGGCACCGTTGGGGCCGATAATTCCCAGAATCTCCCCCTTATCTGCTGAAAAAGTTATATTATCCACTGCTGTAAGTCCGCCAAATTCTTTGGTTATTTTTTCAGCTTTCAGCACTGAATCCATCAGGAAGCACCTCCAAGATTTAATATCCTGTTTAAGATGATATTCCTGACAGGTTTATATATTCCCCCGGGCATGAAAAGTATTATAACTGCTATGACCAGGCCGTAGATGAGCAGGTGACCATAGGGCATGATAAGCCTGAGATATTCAGATATCAGGCCCAGAAAAATTGCTCCTACCACAGGTCCCGCAGTAGAAAGTGTGCCCCCTACCAGAGCCATTGCTATGGGCAGAAGCAGATAATCAAGACTAAAGGTGCTCTCCGGCAGCACAAAGGCATACTGCTGTACGTAAATAGCCCCGGCCAGCCCCTGCAGGGCCGAAGAGGTAACGAAAACTATAATAAGGGTTCTTGAGACGTTTATACCACTGGCCTGAGCGGTAAGCTCATCATTCCTGATTGAATGCATGGCATAATGCATGCGGGATCTGGCAAAAAACTCTGATATGCCTATTGTAAGAAGGGCCATCCCCAGCACAAGCCAGTAAAGCAGCTGCATATCTCCTCCAAAAATGGCTTCCGGCAAGACCATCCCTGTGGAACCACCTGTTATCTCAAGATTCATGGCAATCACTTCAAACACATGAGCTAAGGCCAGGGTAACGATGGCAAAATAAATCCCCCTCAGCTTTAGAACAGGCAGCCCCAGTATAAAGGCAACTGCCGCAGCAAAAACTACGGCAAATATTAAACTAAGCAGGGGATCAATCTCCAGACTGGATACAGTTACCATGGAAACATAACCACCCATGCCAAAAAAACCGGCATTGGCAAAGGAAAGCTGGCCTGTTCTCAGCATCATATCCCAGCTTAAAGCCATTGTCATAAATATGAAGATGGTCAGAAAAACATGAAGCAGATATCCGTCTATATAAAAGGGAAAGGCCACGGCTAGAAGTAATAGGATTAGATAAAATGCATATTTCTTCATTGCCCAACCTCCTAGAGGTTTTTAGCCATAATTACTATTATAAGAACACCGAAAAAGACTATATCAGACCAGCCACCATAACCGGGAATTGAATTGACCGCTGCTTCAGCCAGCCCCAGAGAAATCCCGGCAAAAAGTATGCCGTTTATACTGCCCATCCCGGCCATTGCCACCAGGGAAAATGATATGAGAGCAAAGGGATTTCCCGTCTCGGGAAAGATCGACACCCTGGGCAGCATTATACTGGCGGTTAAACCCATAAGTCCGGAGGCCAGGGCAAAAACAAAAAGATAAACAAAATCCACGTTTATACCTACTATCTTAGCACCTTTGGGGTTCTGCCCCACGGCAAATACTGCCTGACCCAGCTTTGTCTTTTTCAAAAATAAGCGCAGCAGCAAAAATACGGCCACGGCTGCAAATATATATAAAAATTCGTATGAACCGGTAGTTATCCCCATTATTTCAACCGACTGCCCGGCATAGTCCACATGTATGTTTCGGGGACGTGAGGTCCAGATGATATTCACAGATTCGATTAAAACTATTGATATACCAAAAGTCAACAGCAGCTGATTTAAATGTCCTCCACCCAGAACCCTCTTTATTGCAATCATATATATTACTCCGCCAAAAATCGCCAGGGCTACAAATACTGGAATTATTGAACTTAATGGATCGACGCCCAGATTTATCGCCAGCACATATCCAAGATAGAGCCCCACAGTGAGAAGTTCACCGTGTGAGAGGTTAAGTATATCCATAATCCCCAGCACCAATGCCAGCGGGAGGGCAATCAGAGCGTAAAGACTTCCCCGCTGCAGCCCGAAAATTAAGGCCCGGGGACTCCAGAAACCTAAAATCACTATACCGATAAGAAGAAGCAATAGATAAAGTTTTGATCTCTGTGGACTAATTTTCATAGTGGCCCTCCATTCAAAAATTTTAGTCCCGGGATAAATATGAAAATGTATTGAATAAGGCCGGGCGGTAAATACCGCCCGGCCTTATTTTATCCAGACCTGAATTTATCTATCCCATTCAAATGGGTATACTGGTTCAGCAGTGGAAAGCTCCAGGGGCCAGAGCACTTCCTGCTGTCCCTCCTGATACTGAAGAATCATCTGGTCGGAGAAGCCCTGATTGCTGATTATTCTGCTGGGAGAAATATCCAGTGTTCTGCCTATAGGGGAATCGTATTCAATCGAGCGCAGAGCCTCGATAACCGCTTCATCCTCAAGTGTGCCGGCTTCTTCAACTGCTTCAGCAATAAACATTATATTGGTATAGCCCAGTGGGGCAAAATAAGTTGCGGGCTCCTCATCGAACTTTTCAATATAATCATCCCAGAATTCCTGAGCTTCAGGGCTAACCTCATTTATTGCAGGTGCCCACATCTGATAGAGCATGACATTTTCAGAAAGCGGATTGTCAGCAAATCCTTCCGGCCAGCCCGGAGGAGAACCGACTAATATGGGAGGCTCAAAGCCCATCTCCCGGGCCTGGCTGAGCATGGGTACAGCATCGGCATCATAACCGGCCCAGACAAAAATATCAGGATCATAGGTCATGGCATGATCCAGCATAGCACCATAATCTCCGCCTCCCACAGCGGCGCTCTGAAAAGATTCACCACCCAGGTCTTTCATGAGACCGGCATAGGGGCCTTCTCCTTCCTGAGCCATATCAAAATATTCCACATAGGACTCATAGGAGTCAGTCCCAAAAGATCCCTCCTCATAAGCCAGATAAAAATCCTCGATCACTATTTCTTCATACTCAGCCTGAATATCTTTCCAGCCTTCCGCATAGCTGGCACCCTGCTGATAATCCCAGGGATGAATGTGAAAATACCAGTCCGCATCAGGACCTACCGCTCTTTCAATCTCATGGGAAGCACCACCCATCCAAACAGTTATTATCTCATGCCTTCTCATTACGGGTATCTGGGCCATATGAACAGCACTTGACATGCCACCTACCAGAAAATCGACATCCTCCACTGTTGCCAGCCTGTCAATGGCAGAAGCCCCCACTTCAGGACTCATTTCACTGTCAATTACAGTCAGCTCTACCTCTCTCCCCAGAATACCGCCATCTTCATTCAGCTGTTCTACTGCCAGTTCCATTGCCCGGGCACCCTGTGCTCCTGTGATATCACCGAGAGGATTTACAGCTCCAAACTTTATCGGCTCTTCAGATGCTTGAACCTGGGAACCCGCCATCATGCCCAAGGAAATAACCACAGCCAGGCATATCAGCAAAAATTTTCTCAAGGCAGTTTCCTCCCCTTAAATTTTTGATAAAATAGCCTTTTATTTTAAAGCCTTGAAATCTTAAGACTATTTTATCTGTTTATTATGCTAACATTTCACTGTTACAAATCAGTTACAAACACTGATTACCACAGTTCAATCTCCCGGGCTTCCTTGCGCAGCTCATCTCTAAAATCGGGATGAGCTATTGATATCATGGCCTCCACGCGATCTCTTATGCATTTGCCTTTAAGCTCGGCCACACCGTGTTCTGTAACAACAGTATCTATATCATTGCGGCCCAGGGTCACCTTAGAACCCTGAGGCAGCTGGGCCACTATTGTTGATATATCTCCACCTCCGGCAGTTGAACGCAGAGCAATTATGCCCCTTCCGCCTTCGGAGCGCTGGGCTCCGCGGTGGGTATCGACCTGTCCTCCTGTGCCGCTGTACTGGGTATTGCCCAGTGCCTCAGAACAGACCTGGCCGGTCAAGTCCACCTGCAGGGCGGTATTAACGCTGACCATCTTGTGATTCTGTCCTATAACAGCAGGATCGTTTGTAACCTTTCCCTGCTGGAATTCAACTGCTATATTCCCATCGATAAAATCGTAGAGCTTCTGGGTCCCCAGAGCAAATGTGGCCACCATTTTCCCCGGCCATATTGATTTTCTGCTGTTGGTGATCGCCCCTTCATAAAAGAGATCGACCATGCCATCTGTCAGCATCTCGGTGTGAACTCCCAGATCCTTCTTGTCTTTTAGGCATTCGGTGATGGCATTGGGTATCCCCCCGATCCCCAGCTGCAGTGTTGAGCCATCTTCTATTAGCTCTGCGACATTTCTGCCTATTTTTTCTTCAAGGTCACCGGGATCAATATAGGGAAGTTCTATGAGGGGGCCGTTATCTTCAACCACATGGTCCAGCCGGGAAATGTGCACCTGGGTATCGCCGTTCGTTCGGGGCAGGTTTTCATTTATCTCCAGCACAACCAGATCCGCCTCTTCTATCATCACCTTTTCATAGGTTAACCCCAGTGAAAGGGAAAAATAACCCCGGGAATCCATGGGGGCGGCTGTGCCCCAGAAAACATCTATATCATCATTCGCCGCCTTGTTTATTCCGGCTCCGTGCAGATTATTGGGAATATAACTCACATTACCGTGCTCGTGATTTTTCCTGTCGTGTTCGCCGTAAAACCAGCTCTCATTAAAGATATGCCCCTTCAGCTCAGGTTCCGTAAATCCATAATCCTGCATCATCAGACAGGAAACAACTGTAACTCCGGAAAATTCCTGGCCTCTATCGGCCAGCCGCTCCAGAAGACCCTGGGGCTCTGAACCGGCCATGGCGGCCACAATTTTATCTCCGTCATCGACCATAGATACCGCCTCATCCAGCGATATTTCTTTCTCTTTGTACTCTCTTTCAGGTTTAAGCATATTTATCACCACTCCTCTTCTGACTATAAAACAAGACCGCCGTCAACATTGAGTACTGTGCCATTTACGTAAGAAGCCGCGTCTGAGGCCAGAAAAACATAGGCTTCAGCTATCTCCTCCGGCTCGGCCAGCCGGGAGAGAGGTGTATCCTCTTTTATGCTTTCCAGCACCTTATCTGGAACATCCTCAAGCATATCTGTTTTTACAAACCCCGGTGCCACGGCATTAACCCTGACCCCCCGCGGAGCCAGCTCTTTAGCCCAGGTCTTGGTCAGTCCTATAACACCGAATTTGCTGGCTGCATAGTTGGTCTGGCCCACATTGCCATATTCGCCTACCACAGAAGAAGCGTTGATAATTACTCCGCCCTCTGCTTCCATCATTCTGCTGGCAGCCTCGCGGCCGCAGTTAAAGACTCCCTTCAGATTGACATCTATCACCCGATCCCAGTCCTCCTCATCCATCCTGACCAGAAAACCATCTGCAGTTATACCGGCATTATTGATGAGTATATCCAGTTCATCATCCCTTTTATCGATATCAGCAAACATCTCCTGTACGGATGAGAGATCAGCCACATCTACAGCCATAAATTCAGCGCCCAGTTCTTCTGCTGTCTTTTCTCCTTTTTTCTCGTCATAATCCGCAATTATAACTTCTGCGCCTTCTTCCAGAAATAAAGCGGCGGTCCTGCGGCCGATGCCGCCGGCACCGCCGGTTATTAGAGCCGTCTTTCCTTCTAATTTCATATCTGTTTTATCCTCCCCATTTTATCACATTTGCCGCCCATGCATATCCTATTCCGGCAGATATCATAGAAATTACCGAGCCCGGTTTGATCTTTCCTGCTTCCAGTCCCAGCTTTAGCGATAGAATCTGATCAATCTGGCCCATGTGGCCGTATTCATTCAGATAGGTGGTCTGGTCCGGATTCAAATTCAGCTGCTCCAGCAGAAATTCGTGCATTGAGGGCTTAAAGTGCAGAACTGCCAGATAATCCATATCCTCAATTTCTCTATCCGCCTTATCGAAAGCCTGATCTATACAGTAAAGCCAGTTGTCTATCGATACTTCCTCCAGTCTGGATTTCATGTGCTCTACATCGAACATGCGCAGATAAAAAGCATCATCCGCGTTTTCAGCTGTGACCGGTTCGGCCACTCCCCCTATTTCCACACCCACATCCCGGGCCATGGAACCATCGGAGATGAGATGTGAGCCTTCCAGCACATTGCGCCCGCAATTTTTTTCCACAACCAGAGCCCCGCCTCCAGCGGCGAGATTGTACATCATGGACATCTCGGGATCGGAATAATCAACCAGATCTATATTTCGGTAACCTCCAGCAATCAGAACCTTATTGTATTCTTCGTTATTTAACATCAGATCCTCGGCCAGCTTCAGTGCTGCCACCGTTGTCCCGCAGCGCTGCTGGACATCTATAGCCCAGGCATTATCCGCCCCCACCTCATGTGAAATATAGATGCTGGAGGTTGTGAGAGGATATTCTTTCCACTCCTCACCTATACCCAGCACCACATCTATTTCAGCCGGATCAACTTCGGCACTATCTATAGCCCTGCGGGCGGCAGCAGCCCCCATGGCCTGAGTTCCGTCATCTTCACCGGGCACAACTTTTTCCTTTATACCCAGCTTTTCTTTCACGGCCCAGGGTTCCCATTCACCCTCTGTGCGTTCGGCTATCTCTTCAGCACTCATTCTATCTTCAGGAATGTAAACTCCGACTCCTGTAATTCCTATATGATCTGCCGCAGGAGCTGCCATGAGATCTCCTCCCTCTAAATTTCGTATTTTCCTCTCAAATCGATATAATACTCCCCTGATTTTTCGCTGGATTTTCAGTCATATATGAACTCCATAAAATCCGTCAGCTGCCGCATTTCATACTGTCCGTTTACCTCCACAACTTCATTTACAGCCATATAGGTGACACCATCTCTGACTCCGGGTTCATAGGAAATTTCTTCAGCCAGACCTTCCGTGAAGTTCAGCTGATTCATGGCCTCGATGTAATTATCCCAGGTCAGATCTCCCTCAACACCTCTCAGGCCGGCCACAAAGGTTTCTCCTGCCACCCAGCCTGCCATGGTGTAGGAATTGATCAGCTCACCGGGATGATAGGTTTCCATTGCCTCCAGCAGAGGTTCCAGTGATTCATCATCGACTTCCAGCCAGCCCATTATATGCAGATTTTCAATCACGTTGGGAGCTGCTTCCTGAGGTTCGATAGTCTGAATGAAAGAGTCATCGGCATTGGAATAGGTCGTGAGCATGGGCATATCCAGACCGAAGTCTTCAGCCGCCCTTACGATCAGAGAGGCAGTATCGGCCAGGCCGTAGATAATGAGCAGATCGGGGTCCTCCACTATAATCCTCTGGATCTGAGAGGTGAAATCGGTGGTGCCCAGGCCGTAAGAAATAGCTGCATCATCGGAGAGCATATCTTCTCTGCCCATCTTTTCCAGTCCGGCCCTTATTCCTTCTATACCGTCAAGCCCCACCTCATCATTCTGATAGAGCACTGCAATATCATCGGCCTCAAAATGGTCCGCCGCATACATGGCCTTCATCTTTCCTTCGTGTCTGTAGGTGGGCTGTACCGGGAAGAAATTCTCGCCCAGCTCGGTCAGCTCAGCGGCTCCCGAACCGAAATATACCGATGGAATTCCCGCATCTCTGACCAGCTCGGCCGAGGCGGTGATACCGGGTGTGCCCAGCTGCCCTACTATGGAGAATACCTCCTCATCGTGAATTAATTCCTCCACATAATCGCGGGACTGGGCCGGATCGAATTCATCATCTCTGGTGAGAAGTTCTATTTCCCGCCCCCGCACTCCACCTTCTTGATTGATGGTGTTAAAATAAGCTGTCATACCCTGGTAATAGGGAACTCCTATTAGAGCAAATGGACCTGATTGGGCTCCAACCGATCCCACTTTAATCGTGTCTTCAGTTACACCCTGTTCAGAGGCCTGAACTGCTCCCGCTGCCGTGAGAAAGACCAGCAGTGCAAGAACCAAAATCAGGCTGCCGCTTTTTTTAAGCATTTTATTTCCTCCTCATAATTTAGAGAGCTGTTATTTTTGTCCTTCTATTTTTCTTTGCCAAGATAAGCTTCCCTGACTACATCCCGCTCGGCCAGCTTTTCTGCCTCACCCCCTTCCACTATACTGCCGGTTTCCATGACATAGGCTCTATCGGCCAGCTCCAGGGCCAGTGTGGCATTCTGCTCCACAATAAATATGGTTGTGCCCTCTTCGTTTATATCCCTTATGATCTGAAAAATATCTTCCACAATAAGTGGAGCCAGACCCAGTGAGGGCTCGTCCAGCAGCATCAGCTCAGGCCCGGCCATCAATCCTCTGGCGATAGCCAGCATCTGCTGTTCGCCACCTGAAAGTGTGCCGCCTTTCTGACCCCTCCTCTCCTCCAGCACGGGAAAGTATGAATAAATATCGTCCAGTTTTTCGCGCCAGTCCATATCCTGGCGCCGGGAATAACTGCCTGCTTTTAAATTCTCCAGCACCGTTAATTCAGGAAATATCCTTCTCCCCTCAGGCACCAGTGTCACACCCAGGTCCACAATTTCTTCCGGCTCCAGTTCGAGAAGTTCTCGAGCCCTGAGCTGAATGCTGCCGCTGTCTGCTTCCAGCTGGCCTGAGATGACCCTGAGTGTTGTTGTTTTACCCGCTCCATTGGCCCCCAGCATGGCCACAATTTCCCCCTCTTTAACTTCCAGTGATATATCCTCCAGGGCCTGAATGCTGCCATAGGAAGCCGTCACTCCCCTTACCTCCAGCAGATTTTCCATATCAATTCTCCTCCCCGCCCAGATAGGCTTCCTGGACTTTCTGGCTGTTCTGAATCTCCTCTGGAGTGCCTATCTTCACGACCTGACCAAAATTTATCACACAGATTCTCTCACATATGTCCATAACCAGCTCCATATCATGCTCCACGACAAATAGCGTTATACCAAAGTTAGCCCGAATCTCACGCAGTCTTTCTGCCAGCCTATGTGTTTCGGAGGCATTGAGCCCTGCTGCAGGTTCATCCAGAAGCAGTATATCGGGATCTGTCATGAGCACTCTGGCCAGTTCCACCAGCTTCTGCTCACCATAAGGCAGTGAACCGGCCCGCCGCGAAGCTCTTTCCAGCAGGTCAAAAAAATCGAGTATCTCCATCGCCTGATTCTCCGCTGCCTCTTCCCGCCTGAAAAAAGAAGGAAGCCGGAAGATCTCCTGCAAAATATTTGTCTTTAGATTGACATGGCGGCCCACCATGAGATTCTCCAGCACGGTCAGGTTGGGAAATAGTTCAAGATTCTGAAATGTTCTGGCTATACCCTGTTCGGGAATCTGGTGGGCTTTGAGATCCAGCAGTTCTAAATCCTGTCCATTATTTCGCAGTATGATCTGGCCTGAATCAGCCTGATAAAAACGCGTTATGATATTGAAAACTGTGGTTTTGCCGGCTCCGTTGGGGCCTATCAGACCGTAGATCTCTCCTTCCTGAAGCGAAAAACTGAGACTGTCGACCGCCGTCAGCCCTCCAAATGTTTTAACAAGATCTTTAGCTTCCAGAATTGTCATGATCATCTTCCCCCAGTCCCTTATGCCTCTGCTCTATCTGCACTTCCCGGTTCCGGAGCGGCATGATGATTTTTAGCTCCAGCCAGTTATAGATACCCATAGGCATAAATTTTATGACAAATATCATGGCCAGTCCTGTGAGAATAAAGTTGATATTGGTGATTCTGTTCAGCAGGGGTATAGTGCGGCTTATCTGAGGGATCAGCACCAGAAAAGCCGCCCCGAAGAGGCTGCCCGGTATCGAGGCCAGCCCTCCGATGACCACCATGGCCAGCATATCCAGTGAGAGTTCAACACCCCATATCTGCGGATGAACAAACCTCTCCGCATAGGCATAGAGCGAGCCGGCGATACCCACATAGAATGAGCTGGCAGCAAATGCCAGCAGCTTGTATTTTACGAGATTTATGCCCAGTGAACGGGCTGCATATTCGCTGTCCCTCATAGCCTTCAATGCTCTGCCGGTCCGGGAACGGGCAAAATTATAGGAGAGAATCATAACCGCCAGCAGAATCAGTGAAATCAAAAGCAGATAATGATGTGAATGAGCAAATACATAGCCGAACATCTCCGGCCGGGGCACCCTGACACCGCTGAAGCCCCCTGTAAATGCAGTCCATTCCTGAAAGACCTGCTGGATTGTAACCCCGAGCCCCAGTGTGGCTATAGCCAGATACAGCCTTTCCAGTCTCAGGGCCACAAGGCCCAGAGCGGTGCCGAAAAACATGGGTATCAGGCCGGAAATGAGCAAAACCGGCAGAAAATTAAGCTGGTAATTTCCGGCCAGATAGGCAGTGAGATATGCTCCCAGCCCCATGAAAGCTGCATGCCCCAGCGAGATCTGCCCCCCGTAGCCGAGTAGAACGTTGAAACCCAGAGCTACAATACCGTAATAGATAACTCTGATCATAAGATTTATCTGCCGGCTGCTGAAAAAACCGATATGAGTATCGATCCAGATGACCAGCATAAAAAGCAGTACAGCGGCCGCATACTTTGCATAGGAATGGGAGCGGACCAGTTCAGATAATTTCATCATTACACCTTCTTCTGCGGACTTTCACCGAATATGCCGTAGGGTTTAAATATCAATACCAGAATTAAAAAACCATAAACAATTACAGTCTGCCAGTCCGTGGATATATAAAAACCGACGAGATTATCCATGACTCCGATCACCAGACCTCCTATAACCGGACCTATGAAGGAGGTAAATCCTCCCAGCACTGCGGCGATAAAGGATTTGAGATGCACATCGGACATCATGCCGGTATATACATTGGTTGAGGGGGCTATCATCAGACCGGCCAGACCTCCCAGAACTGTAGCAGCAATCCAGGTAAAAGAGGTTATTCGCTTCGTATTTATGCCCATCATCCTTGCCACCTCATCATCCTGTGCTGTAGCCCTGATGGCCAGGCCCAGAAATGTATTGCTGATCATCCAGAATAGCCCCAGCATTAGAGCCAGAGCCAGGCCGATAACAAAGAATGAATGGGGTGTGAAAACTATCCCTCTGATCACCACCGTGCCCGATACTGCCCTCTGCATATAATGAGAATCGGTGCCGAAGATAGCCGCCGCACTGCCATTTACCACCAGTATAAGTCCAAAGGTTACTATCATCTTACCCAGAAGTGAGCTGTCACTGGTGGGACGAATAAATACCCTCTCTATCAGATAGCCGAAGAGTCCCGCCAGCAGAACCCCCGCCACAAATGCCGTTATATAGGGGTAGGAGAGGCCGGCACCCCGGCTGTAGGTCCAGACGGTATAGGTCATAAAGGTGCTGAACATGGCCATCTCACCCTGGGCAAAATTCGTCACATCTGAAACCCTGTAGATGAGAACGACTCCCAGAGCGGCCAGGGCATAGAGACTGCCGGTCTCCAGACCTCCCACAATGTTCTGAATTAGAATTCGCCAGTGCAAATTGTTTCCTCCTCACTGATTCCGGGCTTTCAGCATTTACTCCGATAACACTGCAATTATACAATAAAATATTGTTGTTTCAAGAGAGTTACAAAACAGTTACTCTACTCTGTAACCCGTTTGTAACAGCAGTATATTATGATAAAATTGAGAAAAGAATAAAAACATAAATTAACAGCAGATCAGGGGGTCTTACTATGAAATTTACCGAAATGGACACGGGAATTGT